>CAMJYF010000285.1 GCA_946409885.1 uncultured Clostridia bacterium
CCACCATGTCCATGATGTCCAGTGAGTTCATGTGCAGGTCCGCCAGAAAGCGGGTATCCGGGGTGATGCTCTCGCGGGGCACGTCGTTGTACTCCAGCATGATGTCTACGATTTTGTCAAACATTGGGGTCTCTCCTTTTTTATTGCTTATTTAGAATTACGTTGATAACCGACAATCAGTCGGAAGTCGGAAGTCATCAGTCGGAAGTTATCTTCACCAACGCTTTCCTGTCTGATGATAACCGATTCAGACCTGTAGGGCTGAATGGATTGTTTTTTTGAGAAGCGCAATCCTGTCGGGCCTTCCGACTTCCGACTGACGACTTCCGACTGAAACGGCGCAAGGCACCGTGTTATTTTTTGATCGCCGCGATCTTGAACCGCTGGATCTTATGGGTGGTGCTCTTCTCGAACTCCTGCTCCACCACCTCAAAATCAGCGATCCGCTTATAGCCCGGCATGATGCTGTTGAAGGCCTCAAAATCCGCCATCATGTGGGCCTTGGCGGCCTCGGCGGTGTCAAGGCCGTGCTCGCTCCGGTAATCGGGGTCCAGGTAGCACAGGGCGTGGATGTCGGAATTCTGCTCGTCCGCGTACACCACGCACTCCTTGATGTAGGGGATGTGCTTTTGCAGGGAATCCTCGATCTCCTCCGGCGACACGTTCTTGCCGTTGGGCAGGATGATCAGGTTTTTCAGCCGCCCGCTGATGTACAGGAAGTTGTGCTTGTCGATGTGGCCGATGTCGCCGGTGCGGAACCAGCCGTCCCGGGTGAACACCTTCAGCGTGTCCTCCGGGGCCTTGAAGTAGCCCTTCATCACGTTGGCGCCCTTCAGCTGGATCTCGCCGTTGCCGTCCTCGTCCGGGTCGGCGATGCGGGCCTCCATGGTGGGCAGCAGATGGCCCACGCTGAACTTGCGGGCCCGGTCCAGCGGGTTCACCGCCGCCACCGGGGCGCATTCCGTTATGCCGTAGCCGTTGTAGATCTGCACGCCGATGTTGCTGAGGAAATCCACGGTCTCCTGCGACAGCGCCGCGCCGCCGCAGATGATCATGCGCAGCTTGCCGCCCAGGGGCTGCAGCACCTCCGCGAACACCTTGCGGCGCACGTCGATATGTACCTTGCGCAGCGCCTTGGTAAGAAGCACCATGCGGTCGAACTGCTCCTGCTTGCCGGATTCGGCGATCTGCTTTTTCAGCTTGCGCACCAGCAGGTCCAGCATCATGGGCACCATGCAGCTCATTTCCGGCTGAAAGCGCTCCAGGTTCTTCACCAGATACTTCAGGTCGTTGTTGATACACACGGTGGTGCCGCAGTACATGCAGCTCATAATGTGGGCGTGCAGCTCGTAGGAGTGGTTCACCGGCAGCACGGAAAAGCTTACGTCCGGGTAATGCAGCAGGCGGGCGCAGCCCCGCAGCGTGCCCATCACGTTGCGGTTGGAGAGCATCACGCCCTTGTTGGCGCCCGTGGTGCCGGAGGTGTAAATGATCAGGCAGGTCTTGTCCGGGTCGATGACCGGCGGCAGGGCCTTATCGCCCTTCTGCTGCAGCAGGTCGCGGCCCTCCGCCAGCAGATCCGGCAGGTACAGGACGCTGTCGCAGCCCTCCAGGGTCTCAGTGCCCTTGCCGCGCATCACGACAACGGTTTCCAGCGTTTCGCACTCCGGCAGTACCTTCTGCAGCTTTTTCAGGCACCCCTTGGAGCAGAACAGCGTTCTGATCTCCGCGAAGTTGAGCTGCTTCACCATGGTCTCCGGCGGCAGCTCCTTATCGATGGGGACGCACACGCCCACGCCGCTGACCACCGCGATATACACGGAGATCCACTCCTGCGAGGTCTCGCCCAATATGGCGATGTGGCTGTCCGCGCAGCCCCGCTGCCACAGCGCGGCCCGCAGGGCTTCCGTATTTTCGGCAAACTGGCCGAAGGTGATGGAGGATTCCTCCGTGCGGGTCTCCATCTGCCGGTAGGCCGCCTTGGTGGGATAGCGCCGCCTGGCGTGATCCATGATCTGGTAGACGGTGGTAAACTCCTCCACCTCTTCGGGTTTGATAAAGAATTTTTCGGGATTCATTTTTTTATTATGCTTTCTTCTTCATCGGGTTCATGGCCAGCGCCCCGAACAGGGCAACCAGGCCCACCACGCAGATGGCGGCGGCGGTCAGGTAGCCTTTGGAAAAGCTGCCGGTGGCGGTCACCACGCGGCCGATCACCTGGGTGGCCAGTGCCGCGCCGCCCCAGAAGGCGCCGCCGGAGAAGATGGGATTGATAGCGTTCAGGTCCTTATTGCCGAACAGCACGGCGGTGATGACCGGGCAGATGTTGGAGGTCATGGCGCCGGTGACGCACAGCACGGAGCAGATGACAGCCAGCCACACCACGGCCATATTGGGATAGACGTAGGCGTAGATCAGCGCGCCGGCGATCAGCGGGACGACGGTGGTCAGGATCAGGCCCTTTACGCCCAGCTTTTCGGAAATGGTGCCGCCGATGAAGACGAACAGGATGCCCACGCCCTGCATAATGCCCTGCATGGCGGAGGCGGTGGATTGCTCCATGCCGTAGGTGGTCAGCAGCGAGGGCATATAGGTGCTGATGCCCAGGTAAGAGATGGAAAGGAAGAGGATGCCGATGAACACCAGCCAGAAGGAGGGGGTCTTGAAGGCCTGGCCTCTGGTAAGGCCGGGGATATCGGCGGCGGCAGCCTGCGCGGCGCCCCCGGCGCCCGCGGCGGCCTGCTCCTGCCTGGGGATGAGGAAGAAGGCGATCAGGTTGCACACCACCACGATCACCATCAGCACCAGGTACACGGTGCGCCAGCTCATCACGCCCAGCAGCGCGCCGGGCAGGAAGGAGAAGGCGGTGGCGCCCACGGAGGCGGAGGCCAGCACCAGCGCGATGATCTTGGCCACCTTTGCGCCGAAATCACCGAAATAGGGGGTGATGGCCGCCACGCCCATGGCGTGGGTGCCGAAGGCCAGGTTGATGCCGCCGAACAGACCGGCGAGGATGATCATCCAGATGGCGTTGGCAAAGCTGCAGATGCAGCAGTAGATCACCGCCAGCGCGCCGCAGATCACAAAGATCACCCGGGGCTGCAGTTTTTTCAGCACCGGCGCGAACAGCAGGGTGGAACAGATAAAGGTCATGATGCACCCAAAGGTGGCGGACAGCGCGATGGTGGCCATGTTCTCCGCGCCCCACTCCGCCATGAACGACGGAAGGAAGATGGAGAACGTGGAATTCAATCCCATGTTGCCGAACAGCGCGATACACGCGCCGATGACCGCCCGTTTGGCGTTGGAATTCTGTGACATGGTTGACTTCTCTCCTTTTTTTCGTTATGAAAAATAATTTAACAGCTTGATAACAATTTGTTTATTATTTCGCCGTTCATTGGCAAGAATATCATGATTGTGTTGCTGTTTTGTTAAGATAGGGAGAAAAAATCAACAAAAATGAGAAAAAAAGTACGTGTTTTTTATGAGGAGGTGACAGAGGGGGCAGTCGTCACACATCTAATTTGTGTAAATCCATCCAATGAAAAAGCTGAGCGACTTCCGACTTCCGACGAAAGACACCGCGGCGGCGTCCGTAGCCGGACGCCGCCGCGGGCAGGGGGGC
>CAMJYF010000286.1 GCA_946409885.1 uncultured Clostridia bacterium
TCACGGTCCCCATCCTGCTGGCCATCGCCATCTGCCTGGTGCTGGTGGTGGGCGTGGTCTTCCTGGCCGCCTTTGGCGATACCATCCGCGAGGTGTTCACCGGCAAGGATTCCTCTACCTCCCAAAGCAGCCTGATCGAAAAGATCGATATCTTCGGCTGGTTCAACAAGGACGAGGTGGAGGTGCCCAACTTCCTCAACATGAAATACGACGACGTGCTGGCCCGGTATCCCGATCTCATCATCGACGAGCCGCAGTACGAATACAATTCCTCCTATCAGGACGGCCACGTCTGCAACCAGTCCCCCAACGCCGGGGACAAGGTCTCCAAGGATACGGTCATCAAGCTGACCGTCGCCACCAGCGGCGAGATGATCCGCGTGAGGGACGTGGTGGGCCTGACCGCCAAAGAGGCGGAAAGCCTGCTGACCGGCGACGGCCTGACCGTGATGCTGGTGGCGCAGCTGGATGAGAACAAGCCCTCCGGCACGGTGATCAACACCAAGCCCACCAAGGATAAATACGTGTCCAAGGACGAGATCGTCTACATCTATTACGCCTCCTCCGCGGACGAGGTGGAATCCCTCCGGGTGCCGGCCGTGGTGGGCTATGAGCTGGACGCGGCCCGGTCCAAGATCGAGGCCGTGGGCCTGAAGGTGGGCTCCGTTACCACCGGCGCCAGCTCCGCCTCCATGGAGGGGCTGGTGATCAGCCAGACCCCCGCGGGGGAAAGCCCCGTCAACGCGGGCGTGTACGTCAATCTGGTCGTGGGCTCCGGCAAGCCCGCCGCCAACACCATCACCTTCTCCGTGCCCCTGCCGGACGTGCAAGGGTATGCCTCCGGCTCCGTGATCTCGGAGCTCAACGGCAGCACCTACGACGTGGTGGACGACGTGTCGCTGGACGGCGGCAGCTTTGAGATCAGCTTTACCGGCTCCGGCTCGGACAATTCCTTCAATATCTATATCGATTCCGTCCGCATCTATTCCGGCAAAATCGATTTCTCCGTCACGCCGCCCACCGTCAGCAACATTAAAAACTACGGCTACGCGGTCAGCGACACGCTGCCGGACGTGACGGGTAAATCGCTGGACGACGCCACGGAGGAGCTGAGCGCGGCCGGCTTCTTCAAGGTGCAGACCCGTTACCAGAGCAGCTCCGAGTATTCCTCCGGCACGGTCATCTCCCAGTCGCCCCAGGGCGGTTCCACCTCCTACGACGGCAGCACCGTCATCACGCTGGTGGTAAGCAGCGGCTCCTCCCGCAGTCAGGAGACGACGGAAGAAGAGGAATTCGTGACCTCCGACGAAGAGGATTACGATTGATACGGGGGCTTTTATGGCAGTGCTTTCCGGAACAATCATCCATGCGATCAGCGGCTTTTACTATGTGGAAGCCGCCGGTTTTGTTTATGAGTGCAGGGCCAAGGGGGCCTTCCGCAACAAAAACCTCACCCCCCTGGTGGGCGACGGGGTCACGGCGGAGGTCAACGGGGAGAAGGGCGTTATCACCGCCGTGGCGGAACGGAAAAACTTTCTGCGCCGCCCGCCGGTGGCCAATATCGACCGGCTGTTCATCCTGTCCTCCGTGGCCCGTCCCCGGCCGAACCTGTTCATCATCGACAAGCTCTCCGCCTTTGCCGTGCACCACGGTATCGAGCCGGTGATCGTCTTTTCCAAGTGCGATCTGGACGACGCCGCCCCCTATCTTTCCATCTACCAGAAAACGCCCTTCCCGGTCGTCGCCGTCAGCGCCGTCACGGGGGAGGGGACGGACCGGATCGCCGCCCTGATCGAGGGCAGCGCCTGCGCCTTCGCGGGCAACTCCGGCGTGGGGAAATCCAGCCTCATCAACCGCCTGCTGCCGGGGCTGGACCTGGCCACCAACGACATCAGCGACAAGCTGGGCCGCGGCCGCCACACCACCCGCAGCGTGCGGCTGTACCCCTGCGGCACCGGGTTTATTATGGATACCCCCGGCTTTTCCTCCTTCGACCTGCTGGGCGACACGGAAAAGATCCGCAAGGAGGACCTGCCGGACTGCTTCCCGGAATTTTCTCCCTTTATGGAGGGCTGCCGGTTCAGCGTCTCCTGCGCCCATATCAACGACAAGGGCTGCGCCGTCCGCGCCGCTGTGGAACAGGGCCTCATCGCCCCCCAGCGCTACGACAGCTACCGGCAAATGTACGAAGAGGTCAAAAACCTGAAAAGCTACCAGTGAACCGTCGGCCAAAACACCCCTCCGGCTTCGGCAGCGGGATTCGTCTGGGCATCACGTAGCACGGCGTATTACGCCGTCGTTCCGAACGAAAACAACACGCAAAGCGTAGCAATAGAATGCTTCACCCTCGATAGACGGCGCAATGCGCCGTGCTACAGCATTTTGCCCCCATTCGCGCAAATCCATCAACTACTCCCTATTCACCCTTTCCCCCGCCCCGCGTATAATGAAGTGGCAGGCGCGATAACGGCCGGCCGTTCAGTGAGGGAGAGGTGGCATATGAAAAGGCGTACGTCCGTAAAAGGCGTGTTGATGATCGCCTTCGGCACGGGGCTGTTCCTGGCGTACTGTTTCCCCTCAAAATTCATCATTATCGCGCTGGCGGTAATGCTGATCCTGGTCGGCGTAGTGTCGCTCCGGTGCTGATGGGAGGGGAGTCGCGGTGAAGGTGGTAGTGCTGAATACCCCCAGGTTTTTAAAACCGTTGTTGAAATTACTGTCGAATATCAAAGGATAAAAGCTATGGTGACAAGGATTCCCTTTCAGGGACTGAAAAACACCCGGGATCTGGGCGGAAAGACCGGTGCGGGCGGCAGAACGCTCCGGCCGCGGATGCTGCTGCGGGGCGAGGCGCTGTATAAAGCCACGCCGGAGGACGTGCGCAGGCTGCTCAACGATTACCGCCTGCGGCTGGTGGTCGATCTGCGCATGGGCGCGGAGACCGAAAAGGAGCCGGACCCGGCGATCCCCGGGGTGAAAGCGCTGTCGTGCAACCTGCTGGACGACAGCTTTTTCGGCATTGCCCGGGACGAATACTCGCTGGAAACGTGGCTGAGCCTGTTCCGGGACCCCTCTTTTTCACCGGAGCGGATCTTTTCCGATATGTATTACAAGCTGGTGTTCGACGATCACGTCCGGCCCATGATAAAGGAGATCTTTCAGGCGGTGCTGGCTTGCGACGGCGCGGCCCTGTGGCACTGCTCCGCCGGGAAGGACCGGGCCGGGGTGGTCACCCTGTTGTTCCTGTATGCGCTGGGCGTCAGCCGGGAGGAGATCATCGCGGATTATCTGGCTACCCGGCGGTTTACCTACCCCGATATCCTGAAGATCCGCCTGCTGGCCCCATTGAAGATCCACGACCGGAATATCCTGCGGGGCGCCAACGTGCTGATGAACGTGGACGCGGCCTATTTCCGGCGGATCTTCGACGAGATCGACGCCCGTTACCGGGATGAATTCGATTTCTTCCAGGGACAATACAATATCCCGCCCGCGCTGATCCTGCGCCTGCGGGACAAGTACCTGGCCGATCCCTGAGCGGAAGCCATTCTGTTGTTTTATTTCGGAAAAGCAGGATTTGTCGAGCCGTTGGCTCGAGTCGCAAGTCGTAAGTCGTGAGTCGTAAGAA
>CAMJYF010000287.1 GCA_946409885.1 uncultured Clostridia bacterium
CAACGGCAAGCTGATGGCCTTAAAGCCGGACGTGACCCTTTCCATCGCCAAAAACTGCCGGGATGTGCCCGGAGAAGTGAACAAGCTGTACTACGACGAGAACGTCTACCGGGTCTCCAAGGGGGCCAACGCCTTCCGGGAGATCCGCCAGCTGGGGGTGGAATGCACCGGCGAGGTGGACGACTACTGCATTTTAGAGGTGCTCACCCTGGCGCTGGAAAGCCTGCGGTCGATTTCCGGTGAATACGCGCTGGATGTGACGGAGCTTTCCGTGCTCGGCGAGGTGCTGGACGGGTATGGCCTGTCGGAACCCCAGAAGCGGGCCATCCTGCGGCCGGTGGGGGAGAAGAATCTTCACGAGACGGAGGCCCTGTGCCGGGCGGCCGGGCTGGAGGAACGCAGCATAGAAATCCTGCGGCGGCTGATCGCCTCCTACGGCGCTCCCTCCCGGGTGCTGCCGGCCTTAAAGGAACTGCTGCCCCAAAGCGCGGGCCTTGCGCGGCTGGAGAAGCTGACCGCCGCGCTGGGCGACGACGCGGTGCGGGTGGATTTTTCGCTGGTCAGCGACATGAGTTACTATAACGGCGTGGTCTTTAAGGGCTATATCGGCGGCGTGCCGGAGAGCGTCATCTCCGGCGGCCAGTACGACAGCCTGATGAAGAAGATGAAGCATACCTCCCGCGCAGTGGGGTTTGCGGTGTATCTGGACCTGCTGGAGAGTCTGGCCGAGGCGGAAGCGGATTTTGACGCGGACGTGTTGCTGCTGTACGGGCCGGATACCGACCTGGCTGCGGTGCTGGCGGAAACCCGGCGGCTGATCGCGGCGGGCAAAACCGTCTGCGCCCGGCGCAGCGCCCCGGAAAAGCTGCGCTGCCGGGAGAGGATCGATCTGACCGAAGGGGGCGAAGGCAATGGATGACCTGCTGAATGTGGCGCTGCCCAAGGGCAGGCTGGGGGAAAAGGTTTACGCCATGTTTGAGGCGGCCGGCTACGAATGCCCTTCCATCAAAGAGCCCGGCCGCAAGCTGATCTTTGAGAATCCGGCGGCCGGCGTGCGGTACTTCTGGGTCAAGCCCTCGGACGTGGCCATCTACGTGGAGCGCGGCGCGGCGGATATCGGCGTGGCGGGCAAGGACATCCTGCTGGAATACGAGCCGGATCTGTATGAGCTGCACGATCTGGATGTGGGCAAGTGCCGCATGGCGGTGGCCGCCAAAAAAGATTTCCGCGACAACCCCGCCCGCACCCTGCGGGTCGCCACCAAATTTACCAATATCGCCCTGAAATACTATCATTCCGTGGGCCGTGATATCGATATCATCCATCTGAACGGTTCCATCGAGCTGGCCCCCATCCTGGGGCTTTCGGACGTGATCGTGGATATCGTGGAGACGGGCGCCACGCTGAAGGAAAACGACCTGACGGTGGTGGAGGAGATCGTCCCCATCAGCGCGCGGCTGATCGCCAACAAGGCCGCCTACCGCTTCAAGACGGCTGCCATCGAAGGTCTTGTGGGGAAAATGAGAGAAATGAGGCAGAACCATGATTAAGATTATGAAGCTGGGCGAGGTGGCAAAAAGCGAGATCCTTGCCCGCGGCACCGCGGCGCGGGACGTTTCCGCCACGGTGGCGGCCATCATCGCCGAAGTTAAAGCCAACGGCGACGCGGCGGTATTGCAATATAATGAAAAGTTCGACGGGGCAAAACTGACCTCCCTCGCGGTGACGCGGGAGGAGATCGCCGCGGCCCGGGCGGCGGTGTCGGCGGAGTTTTTGGCCGTGCTGGAACAGGCGGCCGCCAATATCCGCAAATTCCACGAAAAGCAGAAGCGCAACGGCTTTATCATCAACGATGAGCGCGGCATCGTCACCGGACAGAAGGTGATCCCGCTGGACAAGGTGGGCCTGTATGTGCCCGGCGGTACGGCGGCGTACCCTTCCACGGTGCTGATGGACGCCATCCCTGCCAAAATCGCCGGCTGCGGCGAGGTGGTGATGGTCACGCCCCCCGGTAAAGACGGCGCCGTCAACCCGGCCATTTTAGCGGCGGCCTCCGTGGCGGGGGTGGACCGCATCTTCAAGGTGGGCGGCGCACAGGCCGTGGCGGCGTTGGCCTACGGTACCGAGAGCATTCCTCAGGTGGATAAGATCGTGGGCCCCGGCAACGCCTATGTGGCGGAGGCCAAAAAACAGGTCTTCGGCCAGGTATCCATCGATATGATCGCCGGTCCCAGCGAGATTTTGATCGTGGCGGACGGCAATACCAACCCGGTCTACGCGGCCGCGGACCTGCTCAGCCAGGCGGAACACGATAAAATGGCCAGCGCGGTGCTGGTGACGGATTCCATGTCGCTGGCACAACAGGTGAGCGCGGAGCTGGAAAAACAGATCCCGCAGCTGCTGCGGCACGAGATCGCCCGGGAATCCATCGACAACAACGGCAAGATCATCGTCACGGACAGCATTCAGCAGGCGGTGGAGGTCTCCAACGAGCTGGCGCCGGAGCATCTGGAGCTGTGCCTGGACGATCCCTTCGCGGTCCTTGACCTGGTGCGCCACGCGGGCTCCGTCTTCATGGGCCGTTACTGCCCCGAGGCGCTGGGCGACTACTTCGCCGGGCCCAACCATACCCTGCCCACCGGCGGTACGGCGCGGTTCAGTAACCCGCTGTCGGTGGATGATTTCGTCAAAAAAACACAATACACCTATTATACAAAAGACGCTTTGGCGAACGTGGCGGATCAGATCGCCTTGTTCGCCACCCAGGAGGGCCTCACCGGCCACGCCAAGAGCGTGACAGTGAGAAAAGACGCGTAGCACGCAGCCTCAGCTGCGTCTTCCCCCTTTGTAGCACGGCGCCCCAGCGCCGTTTCAGTCGGAAGTCGGGAGTCAGAAGCTCAGATGAACAGCCAATTTGTTTGCAAAATCGCCTCTTTGGAAGAGTTTACCAGAAAATGGGCGATTGAAATTCAACGCCATCCGGGGGATAACAACTGGCGCGTCTGGCGGATCGAGGCGCTGCACCGGTTCCTGACGGGCCGTTCCGTTCCCTATTACGGCTTTCTGGACGGAACCGCCGTGTGCGAGGCAACAGCCGTGCTGGATCCCGCCTGCGTACAGAACGGCGCGGGGATGATGGAGGAACACACCGTCTATCTGTGCGCGTTCCGTACGGAAGAACCGTTCCGGGGAAAGGGGTATTTTTCCCGGCTGATGACCTTTTTGCAGGACGACCTGAAGCGGAAGGGCTATACCAAAGCGATCCTCGGCGTGGAGCCCGGCGCAGCGGACAACAAGGCTATGTATCAGCATTGGGGTTTTACCGAGTTGATTAAAACCGCCACGGAGACGGATCCCGACGGCGCCGTGACGACGGTGGAATATTACGGCAAACGATTATAACGCATGGGAGAAACATCACCATGAGCAGATTTTTTACGGAAAAATTCAGCGGCCTTGTGCCCTATACCCCCGGCGAGCAGCCCCGGGATATGCAGTATATCAAACTGAACACAAACGAATCCCCCTATCCGCCGGGGCCGAAGACCATCGAGGCGCTGGAGGACCGGGAACTGGCAGAGGGGCTCAGAAAATACAGCGATCCCGATTCCGCCCTGCTCAAAGA
>CAMJYF010000288.1 GCA_946409885.1 uncultured Clostridia bacterium
CTTGCGGCAGAGGTCGCCACTGGCGACCCGCGACGCAACGCGATTCCGATTTTTGAACGTCGGTTGCCAGAAAACGTATGTTTAAAAAGTTGTTTGCGCCACGAACCGGCTTCGCCGGGGCGGCTGTGGGCAGCCGCGCTACCGGATGGGCAAGCTTTTCACGCAAAGGCAAACAGCGCGACAAAATTCCAATTTGTTCAACAAACCATATCATAAAATTTCCGGAGGAATCATCATGGGAGAAGACATCAAAAGAGCATGGTACAAGGAAATGGCTGTCTATCAGGTGTGGCCACGGTCGTTCTGCGACGGCAACGGCGACGGCATCGGCGACCTGAAGGGCATCCTTTCCAAACTGGATTACATCAAAAGCCTGGGCGTGGACGCCATCTGGTTCTCGCCCCTGTACAAATCCCCCCAAAAGGACTACGGCTACGATATCGCCGACTACCGGGATATCGCCCCGGAATACGGCACCATGGACGACTTCAAGGCGGTGCTGAACGGCGCCCATGAAAGAGGGCTTCGCGTCATCATGGACCTGGTGGTCAACCACACCTCCGACCAGCACCAGTGGTTTCTGGAAAGCAAAAAGGGCGACGACAACCCCTACCACGATTATTACTACTGGCGCAAGGGCAAATCCCACGGCCGCAAGCCCAACAACTGGATGTCCACCTTCGGCGGCGACGCCTGGGAGTACGACGCGGGGCTGGACGAGTATTACCTCCACCTGTTCGCCAAGGAGCAGCCGGACCTGAACATGGATAACCCCAAGGTGCGCGAAGAGGTCAAGGACATCATGCGCTTCTGGCTGGATATGGGCGTGGACGGCTTCCGCGAGGACGTGATCACCTTCATCTCCAAGGACGAAGGGCTGCCCTCCAGCCCCTACTGGTTCCCCATCGGCACGGGCATCGAGCACTACGTCCATGGGCCACATCTGGACGAGTATTTGATGGAGTTCAAAAACGACGTCCTTTCCAAATACGACTGCATGACAGTGGGTGAGGCCCCCATGATGACACCCAAAAAGGCGCTGATGCACATCAAGGAAGGCCCCGGCCAGCAGCTGAACATGATGTTCCACTTCCAGCACATGGAGGCGGACTGCATGTTCGTTTCGTGGGTCAAGCTGCCCTTTAATCTGAAAAAGCTGAAGAAGGTCTACACCAACTGGCAGCACCAGCTCTACGGCAAGGCCTGGAACGCCCTGTATATCGAAAACCACGACCAGCCACGTATCGTCAACCGCTACGGCTCGCTGGAATACCGGGAGCAGAGCGCCAAAATGCTGGCGGTCATGTATATGTGCCAGTCCGGCACCCCCTTTGTCTACCAGGGCCAGGAGATCGGCATGACCAACAACGCCCTGCCGGATATCAATATGTATGAGGATATCTCCACCAAAAACGTCTACGGCATCGCCAGCAAGATCTTCGGCAAAAAGAAGGCCATGGAGCTGGCCCACTACGCCAGCCGCGATAACGGCCGCACGCCGGTGCAGTGGAGCGACGCCCCCAACGCGGGCTTTACCACGGCGGAAAAGCCCTGGTTCTATATCAACCCCAACTACAAGCAGATCAACGTGGCCGCCCAGGAGAACGACCCCGATTCCATCCTGAACTTCTACCGTAAGCTGATCAAGTTCAGAAAAGAGCACGACGTGTGCATCTACGGCACCTATGAGGAGCATTACCATGAGAGCAGCAACCTCTTCTGCTACTCCCGCTATCTGGACGGCAAAAAGATGCTGGTGGTCTGCTCCTTTACGGATAAGGCCGTGGCCTTCAACGCGCCGGAGGGCTTCGACCTTGCCGCCGGCCAGCTGGTGCTGAACAACTACAACACCACCGGCATCATCAACAACGGCTTTACCATGCGCCCGTATGAAACGCGGGTGTATCTGTGGGAGTGAGCGTTGAATAATTCGGAATGCGGAGTTCGGAATTCGGAATTGATGAAGGATGAACAGATTCCGGATCACTTCGTGGTAATCGTCCTGGTTTTCCCGAGGCGTTTGTTCAGATAATTCCGCATTCCGCATTCCGAACTCCGAATTCGTTCAGAAAGGGCGGCAGCTTTATGTCAATTATCAGGAAAGAAGCGTATTTCACCTCCTGCAACGGCGTCAATCAGATCCGGGTGCTGATCTGGCAGGACGAGGAAAAAACGCCTGTGGCTGTGGTGCAGATCGCCCACGGCGTGGCGGAGCATATCGGCCGGTACGACGAGTTTGCCCGCTTTTTGGCGGCGGAGGGTTTTGTGGTCTGCGGCAACGACCATCTGGGCCACGGCAAGTCCGTGCAGGACGAGGAGCTGCTGGGCATGGTGGAATACGGCGACCACGTCAATATGCTGCGGGACATGAACACCCTGCACAGAATCATGACAAAGCGCTTTCCCGGCCTGCCGTATTTCCTCTTCGGACACTCCATGGGCTCGCTGCTGGCCCGCGTTTACTGCGGCTCCTTCGGCGAGGAGCTCACCGGCGCGGTCTTCTGCGGTACCGGCCAGGTGCCGGAAAGCCTGCTGGCGTTCAGGGACCCCGTCACGCGGCTCTTTGACTATCTGGACCCCATGGGGACCGGCTCCAACGCTCCCATGGCTCTGTTCACGCGGCTGGGCTCCGTTGGCCTGAAAGACGGCGATGAGCTGGGCTGGCTGTCCAAAAGCCGCGCCAATATCGAGGCGTACCGGGCGGATCCCCTCTGCGGCTTCCGTTCCGGCAACGCCCTCAACCGGGAGCTGGTCACGCTGGCGGTCAAGGCCAGCGACCCGGAGCTGCCCTTCAAGCTGCCCTATGGCTTCCCGGTGATGCTCATTTCCGGGGCAAAGGACCCGGTGGGCATGAACGGCAGGGGAGTGCTGGCCGCGGCCGACGCGCTGGAGGCGGCCGGTCTTGTGCCAGAGGTGATCCTCTATCCCGGCGACCGCCACGAGATCCTCAACGAGGAGGACCGGGACAAGGTGTACGCCGACGTGCTTCGCTTTTTACAAAAAACGCTGGATGAAAGCTGAAGCCGTCAGCGAGACAAAGCGCCGCTACGGGCTGCCCGATACCGTCCGCGGCATACTGGTACTGGGTATGATCGCGTATCATACCCTTTTTGATATTGCGGCCGTTTACGGCTGGGGGATGGATACCCCACTGATGCGGGGCGTGAACGTGATAAGGGATCTGGGCGCTGCCTGCTTCGTCTTTCTCTCCGGCTTCTGCTTTCATCTGGGGCGGCGGAACCTCCGCAAGGGCCTCCTGCTTTCCGCTGCCGGGGCCGGGGTGACTGCCGTCACCTTCCTGTTCGACCGGGAATCCTTCGTACTGTTCGGCGTTTTAACATTCCTTGGCGCGGCCAAACTGCTGCTGTGGGCGCTGGAACGGCCATTGCGTTATGTCCCGTCCGCCGCGGGCTGCGCCGTCTCGCTGGCGGGATTTTTGCTGTTCTTTCGCTGTAACTTCGGTTACGCGGGGTATTACGGTGCGGTGTGGTTCCGCTGGCCCGCGGCGCTGTACCGGAATTACATTACCGCCTTTTTCGGTTTTCCCTTCAACGGGTTTTCCTCGGCGGATTATTTCAGCCTGCTGCCCTGGTTCTTCCTCTCCTGCGGCGGGTGGTTCT
>CAMJYF010000289.1 GCA_946409885.1 uncultured Clostridia bacterium
AGCCCCGCCGTACCGCGTTTGACTGCGTTTTCTGCGGCGTGGTGTTCGCCTGCTGCGTGCTGGCGGAGCCCTTTACGGCGCCGGTTTACTTCGGCTATACGCTGCTGGTGCTGGCAGTGTTCCTGCGAGGAAAAAAGGGAAAAGCGTTCCCGGACCCCGCGAACGTGCTGCGCCCCCGCGTGTGGGGCCTGCTGACGGCGGGCATATTGCTGACGGCGGCGGTCTTTTTCCTGTACCTGCTGGCGGGCGTGGACGCTGCCGCGCTGAAGGAGAATCTCACCGCGCTGCTTTCCGGCAGCTTTTTCGATAGCAACGTGGGGACGCAGACCAACGTCCTGAAAAAAGTGACGCTGTACCTGGACCAGATGGGCTACGGCCCGAACATTGCCGCCCTGCTGCTGGCCGCGCTGTGCTTCGGCGGAAAGCGGCTGCGGTCCTTCCGGCTACCGCTGTTCGCGGCGGTGTGCGCGGTATTCGTCTGGATGACCGCCGCGGCGTTCCTGAAAAACGGCCTGCTGGCCTCCGCCATCTATCTGACGGATTACAAGCCTGTGCCCCTCTGCTTCCTGGGGCTGTCCTCTTACCTGCTGACGGAGCGGAAGGATCCGCGGCTGTTCCGGTTCTTTGTGTTCGGCGCGGGCGTTTCGCTGGGCACCGACGCCTTTTCCTCCGTTTCGCTGGGCGCCGCCGCCGTGTGCGTCGCCCCCGTGTGCGTGCTGATGTTCCGGCAGGCGCTGCTGGAAACGGCGGCGGAACGGAAGGCCGCGCCGCAGACAGAAGCCCGCAAAAACAAAACGGCGAAAGAGAAGAAGGTATGGCTCCGCACGCTGCTGCTGGTTCCCGCCGTCTGCGGCCTGTGCGCGCTGGTTTTTTCGGAAGGGATCTACTGCTTTTACGCCCGCCGCTACCAGCTGCCGGAGGCCACCTTCAGCGAACCGCTGACGGCGGAGCTGGACCGGGGCCCCCTGAAGGGGCTGATCACCCTGCCGCTGGTCAAGGACAAATACGACACGATTTTGCGGGATATGGATGACGTGCGGGAGGCGGCGCCGCGGTCGCTGTTTGTGATGGGCGACTGCGAGTGGTGCTCGCTGTACCTGAACGTGCGCAACGCCACCTACAGCACGGAGCCCTTCGAGACCCCCGCAACCAGGGAGACGCTGCCGCTGTTCTGGTCGCTGCATCCCGAAAAACGGCCGGACCTGATCTATATCCCCTACGCCGACTGCAACTACTATTTCGACCAGCCGGAGATCCCGGCGGAGAAGCTCTCGTATATCCGCACCCTGTGCGACTGCGACGTCACCGAAGGCGAGGCCGGTTATATGGTCCGGGTGCTGCGCTGGCGCGCGGCGTGACCGGCGATGTGACCGTTACCGGGAACATACACAAATTGGCAATTTGTCGAGCACATTGTAGCACGGTGCCTCGCGCCGTTAATTACGGCTGAAACAATATATTTCAACGTTTTGAATCTTGTTTGCGTTTGGAATAACGGCGCAAGGCGCCGTGCTACATGATCCCTACAAATCCCCCTTTTGTTCTCCCGCACTTTTCCGTCAAAACCCGAAACACAAGAAAGGAGACGCGCGCGAACCGCACCGGCGCGCGGCGTCCGAAGACAATGAAAGTCCTGCTGATCAATCCCAGAATGCCCGTCTACCTGAGAACCCCTTCGCTGCCGTTGGGGCTGCTTTCCATTGCCAGCTATCTGCAGGCGCACGGGCACAGCATCCGCTTTCTGGAGATGTCAGCGGGGAACGTCAGCTTAAAAAAGGAGACCCTCGCCTTTCAGCCGGACGTGATCGGCATTTCCACCCTTTCCTATCTCAGCAGCATCGACGCCAAGGAGATCACGGCAAAGCTGCGCCGCTGGACCGCCGCGCCGGTGATCTGGGGCGGGCAGGCGCCCAGCGCCCTGCCGGAGGTGCTGCTGCGGGACGGGAAGGCGGATTACCTGATCCTGGGCGAGGGAGAGGTCACCTGGCTGGCGTTTGTGGAGGCCATGGAAGCGGGGGAAGATCTCTCCGATATCCCCGGCATGGCCTACCTGAAGGAGGGACGCCTGGTGGTCACGCCCCAACGCCCGGTGGCGGACCTCACCGCGTTTCCCGACCTGGACTGGTCCCTGGTGCAGCCGGAACGGTATTTTTCCTCCTTTTTCAACTGCACGAAGATGCTGTACCTGCACGCCTCCAAGGGCTGCGTGGCCGACTGCTCCTTCTGCGCCAACAAGCGCTACCACCAGGGCTGCAACCGCAGCCGGGACCCGAAGCAGGTGATGCGGGATATCGAGTGCCTTGTGAATGGGCACGGCGCCAACGGCATCTATTTTTCCGACGAGCTGTTTCTGCCGAAGCGCTCCGTCCGCAACGAGCTGATGGAGATGCTGATCGAAAAAGACCTGGACCTGGTTTGGGGCTGCCAGACCCGGCTGGGGGTGCTCACCAAAGAGGACCTGCGGCTGATGCACCGGGCGGGCTGCCGCTGGATCCTGTTCGGCATCGAAAGCGGCTGCGAGGAGCGCATCCGGGAGATCCGGAAGCAAATCGACCTGAGCAAGGCCAAGCAGGCGGTGGACTGGTGCAAGGAGATCGGCATCACGGTGCAGACCTCGTTTATCATCGGCTTTCCGGGCGAGACCCCGCAGGAGATGCAGCAGACCATCGACCTGGCCGAGGCGCTCGACCCCAACCTGGTGGTCATGAACATCCTGATCGCCTTCCCCAATTCCGATATCTACGACCGGATGGTGGCGGAGAACCCCGATTTTCACCCGCCGCAGACCATCCGCCAGATGGCCAAGAAAGAGCAGGTGGCCTCGGACCAGGTGACGGACAATCTTTCGCGGGTCCCCACCCGGGAGCTGCACGTGGTGCACTACTTTTTCCAGTGGAAGGCGTTTGCCGGAAAGGATTCCGTGGAGGACGAATCCTTCGGCATCGTGAAAAAGATGGCCGGGGACGCCCTGAACCGGATCTTCCGGCACGGGCTGAAGGGTTTTGTGTTCGGCACCTATCATTCCGTCCGGCAGTTCTGCACCGTGTTTTTCTATTCGCATTCCTTCCCGGGGATCCTGAAAAAATACCGTCTGAAATAAGGCGGCAACGGTCCCGATCCGCGATGAGAAGTTGCCGGGGCGCCGCAGAGTTGATTGATAGAGTTGAGAGTTAAGAGTTGAGATTCGGAAGCCCTGACGGGCTTGATCCTATCATATTTTACAACCAAAATGCGGAGCACTTTCCGAAATTCAGCTCTCCACTCTCCACCTTACACGCCATCGGCTCGGCGCACCCCCTGTTGCCGCCCCTTTGTCCCGATCCGGCAATACGCAATAAAAAGGTTTGTCCGGGAAATTGTGGGATAGCACAAACGGGATTTGTCGAGCTGACGCTCGTTCTGTCGTCTTGCTCCCACAAATAACCGTAAGGAACCGGGAAAAAACAGGGAGACCCCTCGGCCGCCGTACACCGGCCAGCCGGGAGATCTCCGTTTTTTTGTTGATTGCAGAATAGGGGGATGGTCCGCCATGAGCCGCCGTCAGTCCCGCGGGGCCTCCTCCGGCTGCCCCAGCGCCGCGTCCAGGAACCGGTCGAAGTACCCC
>CAMJYF010000290.1 GCA_946409885.1 uncultured Clostridia bacterium
ATATCGGTCCATGGAATCCCCCTCTTTTTACGTTAACTTGCTTATTATCTTACTTACTATCTTGCTTATTATATCATATATTCTGCTTTTGTAAAATAGTTTTTTCTCAAAGATCTTCCGTGAAAATGCCCTTTGCCGACGGAGCAACGCGCCGTGTGATATCCTCCGCCGTCTGGCTGCCGCAGCGGGCCAGCTCGCCCAGCACCCGGTTCACGCCCCGTTCCGTCAAAAACCAGTTCTCCCTCGTGATGCCGGAAGGATCGACGGGGCAGACGAAAAACGTTGTCTCCGGGAACGCCATCTGCCAGTACGTTAAACACCGCCGGGCATGAAAGCCCTGACAGACAATGATGGCCCGGCGCACGGTCAGCCCCTGCCCGTCCGTGACCTCCCGGGAGAAAAACGCGTTCTGCCGGGTGTATTCCGACCGGCCCTCCCGCAGGATCGCCCCGGCGGGCACGCCGTTTTTCAACAGCACGTCCGTCATAAAATCGCACTCGGTGGGGTAATCCCCGTCGTAGACGTCCGCTTTATCCCGCACGCCATGAAACCGCCCCCGTTTGACGCTGTACCGGCCCGTGGGCAGCACCAGCGGCGCGAAGCCGCCCCGCCACAGCCGAGCGGCGTATTCCGGCAGCGCGGGATAAGACCCGCCGGGAATGAAGATCACGTCCGCCTGCTCCGGCGCGTCGGAAAGAAAGATAAAATCCGTGACGTCTTTGATAAAATCGTGGTTGTATGGGGTCATTTCCGTTTCTCCCCCGCAACGATATGCGCAAAGGGCGTTTCGGACGTTACTGTCACGCGCAGCCCGGCGGCGGTCATCAGCCGGGCGGTCTGCTCCGGGTCGTCCGGGTAACTTTTCACCCGCCGGGTGCCCATGTCGATCCACTCGCTGCGGTTTTTATCCAGCGACAGACACAAAAGGCCGCCCGGGTTCAGCAGCGCCGCCGCCTTTTCGATCACGCCGCGCTTATCCGCAAAGTGCATCATCGTCAGGGAGGCATACACCGCGTCGAAGGTCTCCTGAAAGGCGTATGCCGTGAAATCGCCGCAGACGAGGGTGATATTCGGATATTCTTTCAGGTTCTCCCGCGCCCGTTCGATCGTTTTCGGGGAAAGGTCGATCCCCGTCAGCCGCCCGCAGCGCGTGGCGACCTGCGACGCCAGCCGCCCGGTGCCCACGCCGATCTCCAGCACGGATTTGGACGGGCCAAACGCCAGAGCGTCCAGGAACGCGTCGCCGTCCCACCCGCTCATGTATCGCCGCAGCGCCGGCGGGTCCCGGAAGGGGTCGTTGTTTTCTTCGATCAGCAGATCATAGTGGCGGATGATCTGCCGCATTTTGTCATCCATAAACCCTCTCTGTCTTATTCCGATGATAGGATTGCTGCCGTAAGGCAGCGTACCGACGCGTCGCCAGACGCGCCTGTCGGCTGTGCCGACTGATTGATCTGCGGGCATACCCTTCCGATGTCGCTTACGCGCTTCGGCGCGACGTCTGCCGACAGCGATTGTATTAAGGTTTTACGCATACCACGTGCCATATCACTTTTTCTGAAAATCCGCAGTTTTCGTACAGTTTCAACGGATTGGTTCTGTTTTTGATTTTGCCGGATACTGTGACAAAATCGGCTTTCCCTTTCAGCCGCGACAGCAGCTCGTTGACAAGATACGCGCCTAACCCTTTCCCGCGGTAGGTGGGAGAAACCTGAATCCACTCCAGTACCCCTTCCCCGATCCGGGCGTCCAGCTCCGCGATACCGGTGGCGACCGTTTTTCCGGTCAATTCATCTTTTACCGCGACCCATAAAAAGGGATCATAAACCGGATGGTTTTTATACTCCTGTAAATCCGTTTCAGAAATACCGCCCTCCTCATAGCACACCCCGATATGTCGGGCGAAATCGTCAATACCAATATCCGTCAGCCGGAACCCATCCGGCAGCATTGGCTCCCGCCAATCCCGCATCCGGTGGATCAGCTTGAAATATGGCTCGTCGGAACAGTCCTCATAAGCTGTTTTGTTCAGCCGGTACTCGTCGTCCCTGATGATTTTGAGAGGATCGGGAATTCTAACCGCTTTCGTTTTCCAGAACGGCAGCGACGACGCGCCGCAGGGATCGGATAAATACGTTATCGCTTTTTTTATCAGGTCAATCTTGTTCTGATCCTGTTTGTGTTTGACGTTTTTCCTGTATCCGTCCTTTGCCGAGGCTTCGTATACCTTCAGATAATCGGGAAGCGTCAGCAAATAATAATCAACGCCGTTTTCCGTTATCATCGGTATCTGTTGAATATCGACGTCGGCAAAAGGCACCAGGCCCTCAATGGAAGCGTATGCCGCGCAGATCTCCGCTTTTCGGAACGCGTGTTCTTCTGCGTCGAACAGCGCATAACCGTCCGCCTCCATCAATGAAACCAGTTTGCCCCAGCCATCCGCTAAATACGTTTCCGGGATCAATATGTCGATATCGTCGGCATTCAGATCTGTATGGAGTCGCTTTTCCAGCCCCAACGAACCGAAAAGCAACGGCGTTATTCCCAGCTCATGGTTGAGCAGCCCGGCAATATGTAAAAACGCCTGGCGCTTCCTCGTGGTATCACAACCGTTTCTCATAATCAAACAATGCTTTCTGCCGTCAGCCATTCCATGATTTTCGCGGCGCGGGATTCCAACGGGGGCAGCTCGTCTTTGCCGAAGTATTGCAGCCGCGTGCTTTCTCCGTCGTTGACCCGTAAGTCGCCCGTCGCGTCCTCCGCCAGAAACAGCGTCACCACCGAGTATAACTGGTCGCCGTTGGGATAGACGAAAAAGAAATCCGGTCCGGCGAATACGTTCAGCAGCCGGAAGCGTCCCGCCGTCAGGTTCGTCTCCTCCTTCAATTCCCGCGCGGCGGTCTGTTCCAGCGTTTCGCCCAATTCCAGCGCGCCGCCGGGGATGCCCCACGTGCCCGTATCCGAGCGCCGGTTCAACAGGATTTTTCCGTCTTTGATTACCGCCATCGTCGCCCCGGCGGAAAGCATCGGCGCGTGACCGATATATTTTCTGATCTCCTGAATATAGCTCATGTCGGTTTTCTCCCCTTTGATGAACGCATTTTTGACGTTTTCGGATGAATCATTTCACCTCGTACTTTGGATGCGCACGTCCGAACTTTCATATCAGTATGCCGCGTTTTCCAAAAAAATCAAGTGTTTCATCATATCTTCGCAACTGTTTCTCATAAACATACACGTCCGTTCCTCTGTCGGTCTTTTGTTGTCCCGTGCGGTTGAATCCCAGCTTTTCATGCAGCCGGAGGCTGGCTTCGTTATCCGCCCGCACGCGGGTGCGGATCAGGGAAAACCCTTTTCCGGTCAGCAGCGCGGCGATAGGCTCCGCCGCGCGGGTGGCGTAACCTTTCCGGCGGAAGGGCTCCCGGATATCCACTCCGACGCTGACGGCGTCCGGCTGTTGCGCGTACAGGTTGACAAAGCCGATCACGGTTTCGTCGTCCTTCAGCGTGAACATCTCAAAATAATGGCCGTCGCCGTGCCTTCGGTTTTGGGATTCCGCCAGCATTTTCAGCTTTGCCTCCGG
>CAMJYF010000291.1 GCA_946409885.1 uncultured Clostridia bacterium
TCATTGTAACTTTGTGAATAGCGGCACTGAGGTGCCGCGCTACCGCAGAAGACCCCGACAAATCCCGCTTGCCGTATCCACAGTTTTCCGTTAAAAACAACAAAACTCCCGCCCTGCCGGACGGGAGAGGATACGCGGGGCGGGAGGCTTACGCGAAGGCTTCCAGCTTGACGGAAACGCGCAGGATGGTGCGGGCGTCGGAGGATTCGATGACGCCGTTGCCGTCCACGTCGGCGGCGGCAAACTGCGCGGAGCCGGGGGCGTACTGCTCCAGCTGTACGCTGGCCCGCAGGGCCAGACGGGCGTCGCCGGAGGTGACCTCCCCGTCGCCGTCCACGTCGCCGAGGGCGTCAGCCTGGCCGGAAGGGTTCAGCTTCCGGATCGGTTCCTGCTTCGTCTGGCCGCAGACCGTGCAGGTGAAGGTCCTGACGCCGTTTTCCGTTTCCGTGGGGGCTTTGGTCACTTGGCCGCCGTCCCATTGGTGGCCGGCCGCCTTTACGACGGCCTGGGCGGTCAGTATTTCGCCGCAGACTTCACAGTGGCTGCCGGCGGTTTTGCCGGCGGCGGTGCAGGTGGCGGGGACGGCGGGATCCGTCACGGCCTTGTGTCCCTTCGCTTTCACGACGGTCTGGGCTTTCAGGATCTCGCCGCAGACGGCGCAGTGGCTGCCAGCGGTCAGGCCGTCTTTTGTGCAGGTGGCGGGCACGGCCGCGTCGGTCACGGCCTGATGCTTCCCGCCGCAGCCCGATTCTATCGGGTCGCCGGGCTTGAAGGTCTTTTCCGCGATGGGATAGGCGGAGGTAAAGGCCTTTCCGGTGAATTCATCATCCGGAAAATGGTCCTTGAAGCCGTCCTTGCCGATCAGGAAGTATTTGTCGGATTTGGTTCCGTCGTTCCAGGTCACGTCGATATAATAGTATTTGCCGCCCAGCTTTACGATGTTCCAGGCGTGCGCGCCGATCCCCTCGCCGTTATCGGCGGTGCCGGAGATGATGCGGCTGTCCAGGCCCGCCTCCAGCGCCATGCGGTAGAACAGGCTGGCGTAGCCCTGGCAGACGGAGGTGCCGTTGATCAGCGCCGCGTAGGCGGAATACTTCAGATCGTAGGCGTCGTTGTTCAGATTTTTGTAATCGTAGGTGACTTTGTCGCAGATATAGTCGTTGATGGCGCGGATCTTCTCATAGTCGTTTTTGCCGTCAAGCTTCAGCTGCTTCAGGGCGTTCGACACGGCCGTCGTCACCTGCTTTTCCTGCGCAAGGGTGGTGTGGTACTCGGCGGTGGCGGTGACCTGATAGGTGACAGTGGGGGTGTCATAAGAATAGCTGATGCTGTAGCTGTAGCCGTGCAGCCCCAGGTGCTTGTTCAGGTAATCGCCTTCGGTGCTGACGCCGGTATGAGCGACCGTGGCGGCGTCGATCTCGTCCCACTTGGTCTTGAAATAGGTGCGCAGGTTCGCCCCGGTCAGCTCGCCGATCTCCGCGGCGGCAGCCTCAAACAGAAACGGTATCTCCGCCTTGCGCTCCAGCATACCGGCGCGGATGTAGGCGGCGGCGGAAGCGGCGTCGGAAAAGGTGGGGGTATCCGCCAGCGCCAGCGGGGCGCAGCACAGCAGCAGGCACGCGGCCAGCAGAAGGGAAAGGATTTTCTGTGTTGATTTCATAGAGGACCTCCTGTTGATTGTATCGCGGAGTCACATACCCGTTCCCGTCCGCGATTATTTTTGATATTAGCAAAAAAGCAGGGGGAAGTCAAGGGGTTTGGGGAAATTGCCGAAAATGCGGGAAACGGCGCGGCGTCAGTTTTCGTCCGCGGCCGCCGTGTCCCGCGCAAACTGCCTGGGCAAAAAGAATTTGACATAGTACACCCGGAAGAGCACCAGCAGCAGCATGTTGTTGCCGATCATGCAGGCCCAGGCGGAAACCAGACCCATGCCAAGGCAGACGACGCAGATAAACGTGCCCACGATGCGCACGCCCCACATGGAAACGATGTTGAACACAAAGGGCATGCCGGTTTTGCCCGCGCCCTGCAGCATGCCCTCCGTGATGATGGACACGCCGTAGAAGGGCTCGGAAAGGGCCACCATCCGCAGCACGGTGCTGCACAGCGACACCACCTGCGCGTCTTTGGAAAAAAGGGACACCAGCTGCGGCGCAAAGGCGAACAGCAGCCCGCCGCTGACCACCATCAGGGCGATTTCGGAAAGCTGTATCATGCGGGAGATGTTGCTCAGCCTTTCGCTGTCCTTTGCGCCGACGCAGTTGCCCGCCAGGGTGGCCGCCGCGGTCTGCATGCCGTAGCCGGGGATGTAAAAGGCGGATTCCACCGTATTGGCGATGGTATGGGAGGCCGTGGCCACGCTGCCCAGGGAGTTGATCATCCCGGCGAACACCACGTAGCCCAGCGAGGTGAAAAAGCGCTGCAGCATATTGGGCAGCGCCACCTTCAGGCAGGGCCGCAGGACCTCTTTATCCGGTTTGAAGCCGTACCCTTTGGGGGAGATATCCGGATGGCGGAACAGGGCGGCGGTGATGAGCGCGCCCCCCACGGTGAAGGAGGCGGCGCTGGCCAGTCCCGCGCCGATCACGCCCAGATCCGCCCCGGGCAGGGTGAAGACGCGGCCGAACAGGCTGACCGGCCGGGAGGGATAGATCAGCAGGAAATTCAACGCCACGTTAAGCGCGTTGACCAGCACGCCGACGCGCATGGGCGTACGGGTGTCCCCCGCCGCCCGCAGGCAGGTGCCGAAGATCATGCTGGCCGTGCGGAACAGCATGGGCGCGTAAAGGATAAAGAAATAACGGCCGGCCAGCTCACGGATGGCCGGGTCGGCGTTCATCCACCGGGGGATGAAGGGACTGAGGGCCAGGGTGACCGCCGTGGCGAACACGCCCACCGCCGCCGTGCACAGCACCGCCTGGGCGCTGGCGTGGGCGGCCTTTTCCTTTTCCCCCGCGCCGATGGCCTGGGCGATGTACGCCAGAAAGCCGATGCTGAGGGAATACACCGTGCTGCCCACCAGCCAGTTGACCGTGGTGGTGCAGCCCACCGCCGCCGTGGCCTGCGTGCCCAGCGAGCCCACCATAAAGGTATCGGCGTACTGCACCGCCGTCTGCATCAGCTGCTCCAGCATGGTTGGCCACGCCAGCGAAAAAATAACCGGGAGCAGGTCCCAGGAAAGTCGTTTTGGTTTCACTGTATCTTTCTCTTCCGTTGTTTTCTTTCTTTTCGGATCAGTATAGCACGAAAAATCCGTTTTGTCCACTGCCGCCGGACAAGATCGCGCAAATAAACGCCGGACAAGATCGCGCAAATAAAGAAAATCCGGCTGGTCAGAAAGGATCGGTTTGCCCCCGGGTAGCCGTGAAGAAAAAATCTCCCGCCCTGTGCAAGGACGGGAGAAAAAGTTGATGGAGAAAGCGGGAAAGGATTGGGAGGGGATCACGCGAAAGCTCCCGGGCAGGACTGCCTGATCAGATGAATCGTTACAGATTCGGGTTGCGTCTGGTCTGGGTACCCGCGATGAGGCGGGCCAGTTTGACGGCGTGTTCTTTGTAGTGGCGCAGGCTTTCCACGTCGGCCT
>CAMJYF010000292.1 GCA_946409885.1 uncultured Clostridia bacterium
TCAAGGAGATCTTCGACATCTCCGGCATCTCCAAGTCCCCCGCCATCTTCGACATCGAAAAGCTCCGCTACTTCAACGCCGAATACATCCGCGCCATGAGCCCGGAGGCCTTTGCCAAGGTGGCCGAGCCCTTTATCCGCCAGGCCGTGAAGAATCCCGCCATCGACCCCGCCGCCGTCGCCGCGCTTTTGCAGCAGCGCACCGAGGTCTTGACCGAGATCCCCGAGAAGGTGGACTTCTTCGACGCGCTGCCCGAGTATGACGCGGAACTCTTTGTCCACAAGAAATCCAAGTCCGACAAGGAGTCGTCGAAGGCCATGCTGGAAAAGGTGATCCCCGCCTTTGAAGCGCTGCCCGAATGGAACGACGAGGGCATCATGGATGTGATGGTAAAGCTTGCCGAGGCCGAGGGCGTGAAGAACGCCAAGGTCATGTGGCCCGTGCGCATCGCGGCGGCGGGCAAGGCCGTCACCCCCGGCGGCGCGGTGGAGATCTGCCGCATCCTGGGCCGGGACGAGACGCTGCGCCGCCTGCGCGTGGGCGTGGAAAAGCTCACCGCCGCGCTGGGCTGAACCGTTTTCAGACAAAAGCTCTGTGAAAGCCTTCGGTTTTCACAGAGCTTTTTTCAGTCCCCAGTCGGATTTTTTCACAGCTTGTTTAAAAAATCTTGCCCGTTTATTCATGACAAGGTCACAATTCCCGGCTATGATAAAGCCATCAAAACGAAGGAAGCCTCCGCTTCCCATCTCAGATAAAAGAGGCTATCGACATGTTTGAAGGCGAAAATGAAAATCCCGCTTCGGAACAGACGTCCCCAAGCACGGAGGAGTACCGCTATGAAGGCGGCTTTGAAAAAGAAAGCATCTACGCCGACGCGCACTACACCCCCGCGGGTGAAGGGCCCGTTCCGCCCCGCTACTATACCCCGCCCGAGCCTAAGAAGGCTGCCGCCCCCCGCAAGAAGGGAAAGGGCGGACAGATCGTCGGACTGATCTGTCTGTGTCTGGTGTGCGCGCTTCTCGGAGGGCTGCTTGGCGCCGGTCTGACGGGCCGGTCGCTGGACGCGCGCATCGACGCGCTGGAGCAGGCGCGTGCCGAGGCCGTCGCCTCCTCCATCACCAAGGCCGCGGAAAGCCCCGTGGTGGCTGCCCCCGCCGCTGTGAAGAGCGAGACGGGCGCGATGAGCGCCGCCGCGCTGTACGACCAGGCCTGCACCCAGGTGGTCGGCGTGACCACCGAGGTCACCTACACCAACTACTTCGGCATGAACAGCTCCTCCGCCGTGTCCGGCACGGGCTTCATCATTTCCGACGACGGCTATATTCTGACCAACTTCCACGTGATCGAGCTGGCCGCGCAGAGCGGCAAGGAAGTCAACGTGATCCTGCACGACGGCACCCGCTACACCGCCGCGATCATTGGCTATGAAAAATACAACGACATCGCCGTGCTGAAGATCGACGCCGAGAATCTCAACCCCGTCCAGCTGGGCAACAGCGACGACATTGCCGTGGGCGATCTGGTCTACGCCGTGGGCAACCCCCTGGGCGAGTTGGACTTCTCCATGTCCACCGGCCATGTGAGCGCGCTGGACCGTCTGATCACCTCAGACGAGAGCGGCATCGCCATCAACATGTTCCAGATCGACGCGGCCGTCAACTCCGGCAACTCCGGCGGTCCCGTGTACAACGCCGCCGGCGAGGTGATCGGCATCGTCACCGCCAAGTATTCCAGCACCGGCGTGGAGGGACTGGGCTTTGCCATCCCGATCAACGACGCCAAGGGCATCGCCTCCGACCTCATCACCAAGGGCTACGTCACCGGCAAGGCCTACATGGGCGTTTCCATTGACCAGCGCTACAACTCCCTGTACAGCTCCTATTACGGCATGCCGCTGGGCGCCTATGTCTACTCGGTGGAGACCGGCAGCTGCGCCGCCCGCGCCGGCATTCAGGCCAAGGACATCATCACCGCCCTGGGCGACACGCCCATCACGGGCTACACCGATCTCACCAGCGCCCTGCACAGCTTCTCCGCGGGCGACACCGCCCAGGTCCAGATCTACCGCGCCGGTGAGGAGCTCACCCTCAGCATCACCTTTGACGAGGCCAAGAGCTGAGACGAAAACTTGCTTCCACTCCTTTTTAATCCTCTCTTTTCTCCCAAACGAAGGGCCGCACATGCCGTCACATACGGGTGTGCGGTTCTTTGTTTTTTCTTGACAGCGGCGCGCGGAATCCGTATAGTCTGAGATGGGAATCACCCATGTCTTTGAAGGAGAACGCATCATGGATCTGACGGAGTATCGCCGCGAGCTGGACGAGCTGGACGAAAAGCTGCTGGACCTGTTCCTGACCCGGCTCGCCATCTGCGCGGATATTGCCCGCTATAAGCAGGCCCACAGTCTTCCCGTCTATGACCCCGCCCGGGAGTGGGAAAAGCTCGACGCCCTCACCGGGGCCTGTCCCGCCGAGGCCGCCGAAGACGTGCGCGCGCTGTTTGAAAAAGTCATCTTCCTCTGTCGGGCGGAGGAATACCGTCTCCTGGACCGGAGCGCGCAGAGTGAGGGGGCCGACCTGTGAAGAAGCTGAACAGAAAGCTGCTCCCGGCCTTTCGCCGCCGGGTGTTCCGCATGGTGTCCGTCGGCGTGGTGGACGATCCGATCAACGCCTGCTATGATATCGTCAGCACCCTGGCGCTGCTGGTGAATCTGATCGCGGCCTTTGCCGTGACCTTCGATGGCGCGCGCGAGGCCCACGGCGTGCTGCTGGGCCGGATCGAGGCCGTCACCGTAGCCTTTTTCGCGCTGGACTACGTCCTGCGCCTGTTCACGGCCAACAACCTCTACCCGGACCTGCCGGAGTGGCCGTCGCTGCGGCGCTATGTCTTTTCCTTTGACGGGCTCATCGACCTGCTGTCCTTCCTGCCCTATTATCTGCCCTTTTTCTTTCCGGCCGGTGCGGCGGTGTTCCGTCTGTTTCGCATCGCGCGTATTTTCCGGCTCTTCCGCATCAACGCCTACTACGACTCGCTCAACGTCATCACCGAGGTCATCGTCAGCAAGAAGCAGCAGCTGCTCTCGTCGGTGTTCATCATCTCGGTGCTGATGCTGGCCTCCAGTCTGTGCATGTACTCGCTGGAGCACGACGCCCAGCCGGACGTGTTCAAAAACGCCTTTTCCGGCATCTGGTGGTCGGTCTCCACGCTTCTGACCGTGGGCTACGGCGACATTTACCCCATCACGCCACTGGGCAAATTCATGAGCATCCTCATCACCTTTCTGGGTGTGCTGATGGTCGCCATCCCCACCGGTATCATTTCCGCCGGCTTTGTGGAGCAGTACCAGCAGGTCGTAAAGAATACGCCGGCTCCCGACACCTATCTGCAGAACGTGACGGTCGATATCGACAGCAACTGGCTCGGAAAAACCGTTGACCAGCTCGACAAGGATGGGTTTTCTGTCGTCATGGTAAAAAAAGGCGATGCGGTCCTTCCAAAGGATAAGGATTACCGCATTGCCCTCGGGGGTGTGCTGACGGTGTATGTGAAGGAATGATCCCTTTTTTGCGTCATTGAAAG
>CAMJYF010000293.1 GCA_946409885.1 uncultured Clostridia bacterium
TACCTTGATGGGCAGGCCGTACAGGTTGATGAAGCCGCCGGCTTCCGCCTGGTCGTACGCGCCGTCATCCTCGTCGAAGGTGGCGATCTCAGGATCGTAGAGGGAATAGGGCGAGGTGACGCCCGCGTTGATGATGTTGCCCTTGTAGAGCTTCAGCTTCACGTCGCCGGTGACGAATTCCTGCGTGGTCTTCACAAAGGAGAGGATCGCCTTCGTCAGGGGAGTGAACCACTGGGCCGTGTAGACCAGTTCGCCCAGTTTTTGCGCCACCAGCGCTTTGTAATGGCTGGTCTCTTTATCCAGGGTGATGGTCTCCAGCACCTCGTGGGCGTGGTACAGGATGGCGCCGCCGGGGGTCTCGTACAGGCCGCGGCTTTTCATGCCCACCATGCGGTTTTCCACCAGATCCAGCAGGCCGATGCCGTTGGCGCCGCCCAGCTTGTTCAGCTTTTCCACAATGGCGACGCTGTCCAGCGCTTCGCCGTCCACGGCGGTGGGAACGCCCTTTTCAAAGTGAAGGGTCACATAGGTGGGCTTGTCCGGCGCCATTTCGGGGGAAACGCCCAGCTCAAGGAATCCGGGTTTGTTGTACTGCGGCTCGTTGGCGGGATCCTCCAGATCCATTCCCTCATGGGAGAGGTGCCAGATGTTCTTGTCCTTGGAATAGTTGGTCTCGCGGCTGATCTTCAGCGGCACGTTGTGGGCCTCCGCGTAGTCGATCTCCTCGTCACGGCTCTTGATTTCCCACTCACGCCAGGGGGCGATGATGGGCATGTTGGGGCAGAAAGCCTTGATAGCCAGCTCAAAACGTACCTGATCGTTGCCCTTGCCGGTGCAGCCGTGGCAGATGGCGTCCGCGCCCTCTTTGATGGCGATCTCCGCCACGCGTTTGGCGATAGGCGGACGGGCAAAGGCGGTGCCCAGCAGATAGCCCTCATACTTCGCGCCGGCCTGCACGCAGGGGAAAACGTATTCCTCCAAAAACTCCTTGGTCAGGTCTTCCACATACAGCTTGGAAGCGCCGGTCTTCAGGGCCTTTTCCTCCAGCCCCTCCAGCTCGTCCGCCTGGCCCACGTTGCCGGACACGGCGATGACTTCGCAGTTATTGTAGTTTTCCTTCAGCCACGGAATGATGACCGAGGTATCCAGACCGCCGGAATAGGCGAGTACGACTTTTTTGATTTTGGATTTATCCATTTTTCTTTCCTCCGAAATGAATGAAATTGCAGCAATATGCATTTGTTGTGCATAACTATACAGCATAAACCGGCAAATGTCAAGTGCTTTTTGCATATTTTTTCAAAGAAACTCAAAAATTGCCGGACCGGGCCTTTGGGGCGGCGCTGTGGCGGCTGTAAAGGCCGCGCTTTTGGAATATTGTAGCATCCCCGGGGCTGTCTGTCAAGAAAGCTTCTTTTTCCTGACGCGGAAAACCCAAAGGTTTTCTATTTACAAATCTCAGATAGAATGATATAATAAAAAGAAATAATCTCAGGAAGCGAGGTTTTCTGAATATGTGTGACTGCACCAAAAGCGATCTGACGCTGCTGGACGGCATTCTGGCGGAATACGCCGGCGTCAGGGGCAGCCTGATTACCATATTGCAAAAGGCGCAGGAGGTCTACGGGTATCTGCCTACGGACGTGCTCTACCGGGTGGCGGAGGCCACAGGCAGCACCCCCGCAAAAGTGATGGGCGTGGCCACCTTCTACACCCAGTTCCGGCTGACCCCCGTCGGCAAGCATCTGATTATGCTCTGTAAGGGCACCGCCTGCCACGTGAACGGCGCGGACGCGGTGGAAAAGGCCATCTGCGAGGAGCTGAAAATCAAAGACGGAGAGACCAGCGCGGACGGCCTGTTTTCCTTAAAAACCGTGGCGTGCCTTGGCTGCTGCAGCCTGTCGCCGGTGATGATGATCGACGAGGACACCTACGGCAGCCTGACCCCCGCCAAAGCGGTGGAGATTATCCGGACTGTCAAAGGAGGGGATGCGGCATGAAAATCGTTATCGGAGAAGGCAGCTGCGGCATTGCCGCCGGGGCGCAGAAAGTCTATGACGCCCTTGCGCCCCTGCTGAAGGATACGCCCGTCAGCCTTGGCATCACCGGCTGCATTGGTATGTGTTTTTTAGAGCCCATCGTGGATATTTATGATAACGGTCTGCTGCTCAAACGGCTGGTAAAGGTGACGCCGGAGCAGGCGGCGGTGATCGCGGACGCGGTGAAGACCAATGATTTCACTACTCTGCAGGAGCTGGAGATCACCGACGAGGACAAGGGCTTTCTGGAAAAGCAGACCCGCATCGCCCTGCGCCACTGCGGCGTGATCGACCCGGAGGACCTGGACGATTATCTGGCGGCGGACGGCTACAAGGCGCTGGAAAAGGCGCTGAAAACCATGACCCCGGAGGACGTGATCGCGGAGATCAAAACCTCCGGCCTGGCCGGGCGCGGCGGCGCGGGTTTCCCCACCTGGTTCAAGTGGAACGCCGCGCGGAACGCCGCGGGGGACGAAAAATACCTGATCTGCAACGCGGACGAGGGCGACCCCGGCGCGTTTATGGACCGGGCCGTGATCGAAAGCGACCCGCACCAGCTCATTGAGGGCATGCTGATCGCCGCCTACGCCATCGGCGCGAAGGAGGCCTTCGTCTACGTGCGGGCGGAATATCCGCTGGCCATCGTGCGGCTGGAAAAGGCCATCAAAGACGCCACCGAAAAGGGCTATCTGGGCGAACATATCTTAGGGACGGATTTCAGCTGCCGCCTGCGCATCAAGGCGGGCGCGGGGGCGTTTGTCTGCGGCGAGGAGACGGCTTTGATCGAATCGCTGGAGGGCAGCCGGGGCATGCCGCGGCTCAAGCCCCCCTTCCCGGCGGAAAAGGGCTATGAAAACAAGCCCAGCAATATCAACAACGTGGAGACCTTCGCCAACGTCAGCTGGATCATCCTCAACGGCGGGCAGGCCTTCGCGGCCATGGGCACCGAGACCAGCAAGGGCACCAAGGTGTTCGCCCTGACCGGCAAGATCCGCCGGGGCGGACTGGTGGAGCTCCCCATGGGACTGACCCTGCGGGATGTGATCTTCGATATCGGCGGCGGCATCCGTGGCGGCAAGCGCTTTAAGGCCGTGCAGCTGGGCGGCCCCTCCGGCGGGTGCATCCCGGAGGCGCTGCTGGACACGGTCATCGACTACAAGGCCCTGTCCGCCACCGGCGCCATCATGGGCTCCGGCGGTATGGTGGTCATGGACGAGACCACCTGCATGGTGAACATGGCCCGGTTCTTTTTGGATTTCACCACCAAGGAGAGCTGCGGCAAGTGCGTCCACTGCCGCATCGGCACCAAGCGGATGTATGAGATCCTGACCCGCATCACGGAAGGGGAGGGCCGTCCCGGCGATATCGAGCTGCTGGAGGAGCTGTGCGAGGCCATCCGTTCCGGCGCGCTGTGCGGTCTGGGGCAGACGGCCCCCAACCCGGTGCTGACCACCATCAAATACTTCCGGGATGAATACGAGGCCCATATCAACGAAAAACGCTGTCCCGCCGGCGAATGCGCCGCGCTGCGGACCTA
>CAMJYF010000294.1 GCA_946409885.1 uncultured Clostridia bacterium
GGGCACCAAGGGATGAAGACTGTAAGACGGATCGCCGCCACGCTCCTGGCGGGGCTGCTGGTCCTTCCGCTGCTGACCGCCTGCCACGGCTACAAGGGCGGCGCGGGCTTTGTGATCCCGGAATCGTTTGACGAAACAGGGGACTATACCGTCACCTTCTGGGCCAAGAACGACACCAACAAAACGCAGGTCAAAATCTATGAAAAGGCCGTGGCCGACTTTGAGGCGCTGTACCCCAACATTGACGTGGAGCTGCGCCTGTATACCGACTACGGCAAGATTTACAACGACGTGATCACCAACATCGCCACGGGCACCACCCCCAACGTGTGCATCAGCTACCCGGACCACATCGCCACCTATCTCAACGGCGAAAACGTGGTGGTGCCGCTGGACGGCCTGATGGCGGACCGGCGGTACGGCCTGGGCGGCGGGGAAGTGAAGTTCGATTCCCCGGCAAAGGAAGAGATCGTGCCCCAGTTTCTGGAGGAGGGCAAAATCGGCGGCGTGCAGTACGCCCTGCCCTTTATGCGGTCCACGGAGGCCTGCTACGTGAACAAGACCTACGTGGAAAAGCTGGGCTACACCCTGCCGGACGTGCTGACCTGGGACTTTGTGTGGGAGGTGAGCGAAGCGGCCATGGAAAAGGACGCGGACGGAAATTACGCCGTCAACGGCCAGAAGGTGCTGCTGCCCTTTATCTACAAATCCACCGACAACATGATGATCCAGCTGTTGAAGCAGATGGACGCGGGCTATTCCACTGATCAGGGGGAGATCCTGCTGTTCAACGAGCAGGTGAAGGGGATCCTGCAAACGGTGGCGGAGCATACCGCCCACGGGGCCTTTTCCACCTTCAAGATCTCCGGCTACCCCGGCAACTTCCTCAACAAGGGCCAGTGCCTGTTCGCGGTGGATTCCACCGCCGGGGCCACCTGGATGGGCACCGACGCCCACAACCAGGACGTGAGCGCGGACAGCATCGTGAAATTTGAGACGGAGGTGCGGCCCGTGCCGCAGGTGGACCCGGACCATCCGTGGATGATCTCCCAGGGGCCTAGCCTTTGCGTATTCAACAAGGAGGATCCGCAGGAGGTGCTGGCGGCGTGGCTGTTCGCCCAGTTTTTGATCAGCAACACCGTGCAGATCGCCTACTCGGAGACGGAGGGCTACGTGCCCGTGACAACCAAGGCCCAGAACGACCCGGAATACCAACAGTATCTGGCGGACGTGGGCAAGGACGACGACCACTACGAGGTGAAGATCAGGGCCGCGCAGCTGCTGATGAACAACACCGGGCACACCTTCGTCACCCCCGTGTTCAGCGGCTCTGCCTCCCTGCGGGACGCGGCGGGACAGCTGATCGAGAACACCGCCAAAAGCGTGCGCCGCAAGGAGACGGTGAACGACGCCTACTACGAAAAGCTGTTTGCCGACGTAAAGGCCATGTACCGGCTGGATTCCGCCGGGGCGCTGAACGGCGGCGCAAAAGCGGACCTGGGCCCCCTGCCCGGCACGGCCAAAGCGCTGCTGGGCTGCCTTGGCGCGGCGTGGCTGATCATCGGCGGGTATTACGCGGCCGGGTGGAAAAAGAAGAGAAACAAAAAGTGATCCGTTCTTTAAGAAGGAATATCGGCCGTCTGCTTTCCTCTTCGGCCGTCTGCTTTCCTCTTCCCCTTGTTGATTTTTTGCAATCATTGTGCTAAACTGTAAAGGGAAAGGTCGGTGAGATGATGTGCAGTAAAAATACGTTGGATTCCCTGCTGAAAGAAACAGTGCGCGGTCTGCGTGCTTTCTTCGGCGACAAGCTATGCAGCGTTATTTTATACGGTTCCTACGCCCGGGGCGATTATGACGAGGAATCGGATATTGACGTAATGGCTTTGGTGAATATGAATAAGGAAGAATTAGCCGCATATCGCAGAAAGGTGTGCGATTTTTCCTCTGACCTTGATCTGAAGTATGACGTTCTGCTTTCCATTAAATTACAGGACAAAGAAACCTATGAGCAATGGGTAACAGTGCTTCCGTTTTTCAGGAATATCAAAAAGGACGGTGTGCTCCTCAATGGATGAAAAAGACAGAAAAGCGCTTGCCCTTTTCAGAATGGAAAAAGCAAAAAAGGATCTGTATGCCGCGCAAAAAACACTGGAGTTGGGGTTGTACGACAATGCGGCGAACCGATCGTATTATGCAATCTTTCACGCGGCAAGGGCTGTACTGGCGTTGGACGGGCTGGATTTTAAAAAACATGCCGGCGTTGTCGGAACGTTCAGTAAAGAATATATAAAAACCGGTGTTTTTGACCCATCTTTAGCAAAAATAATCAAATCCGCGTTCAGTATCCGATCTGAAACCGATTATGAGGATTTTTACATTGTTGCCAGGTCAGACGTAGAAGAACAGGTTCATGACGCTGAGGTTTTCCTTGGCGAGATTGCGTCATATCTGCGCAAAAAAACAGAACCTCAGCGCTGATAAAAAATTAAAATGAAAATATTGACATAATACTTGATTTCTCAGAAAAAAGTAGTACAATAGGCGTGGTTTTCAAGAGGGAAACAAATATCACACAGAAAGGTATTATGACAATGAAAAAGATTTTTGCTGTTGTTCTCGCCCTTTCCCTGCTGGTGGCGCTGGCTGCCTGCGGCGGCAAGACCGAAACCGAAGTGACGACCGAAGCGCCCGTGGCTACGGGTACGGAAGCGGAGCCCGTTGATACGGCGGCTACCCCCTCCGACGTGGCGGGTCAGAAGCTGGCCGTGATGACCCACGACGAGTACGTGGCCGCGGAGCTGGATTCCCCCGTGTGCGTGGAGACCTACGTGCAGGCCAAGCAGAGCTGGTGGGACAACAAGGCCACCGTGTACTGCCAGAGCCCGGACGGCGCCTATTTCGCCTACAACATGGTCTGCTCCGAAGAGGACTACGCCAAGCTGGAGCTGGGCACCAAGATCCAGATCGTCGGCTATAAGACCGAGTGGTCCGGCGAGGTGGAGATCGCGGAAGGCGCCACCTTTACGGTGCTGGAAGGCGAAGAGCCCTACATCGCGGAGCCCCTTGACGTGACCGATCTGCTGGGCACCGACGAGCTGATCCAGCATCAGAACGAGTTCGTCAAGTTCACCGGCATGACCGTGGAAGCCAAGAAGGACGCCGACGGCAACGACGTGGCGTTCCTGTACAAGTACGACGGCTCCGGTACCGAAGGCGACGACCTGTATTTCGACGTCTCCTATAACGGTCAGACCTATACCTTCACCGTGGAATCCTACCTGACCGGCCTTGGCACCAACGTGTACGATCAGGTCAGAGAGATGAAGGTGGGCGACACCGTGGATCTGCAGGGATTCCTGTACTGGTACGAGGGCGTCAACCCCCACATCACCGCGATGCTGCTGGGCTGAAGGATTCCGTCATGAAACGACTGCCGCCGCGCATTCCCCGCAAAGGGATCGCGCGGCGGTCATTTTTTTGATTCATCACGGATAATTGTGGGATAGTGGCAAACAGGGATTTTGCGAGTTGTCGCGACGGCGCGCCGCAGGCGTATAATGGTAGCGCGGC
>CAMJYF010000295.1 GCA_946409885.1 uncultured Clostridia bacterium
GCCTCAAAATAAGCGGGGGCGGCGGAATGGGGCAGGTTGCGCACAAACCAGGTCTGGTCCGGGAACAGGCAGGTGGAGGCGTCGATGGAACGGTCGGGGGAAATATACTTCTCCTGCGCGGCGGCAAGGTAATCCGTCGGCAGGGTCTTTTCGTAATCGGCGGCGGTAGCGCCGAAGGAGGCGTATTTCACGTCCACGGTGCCGTCGCCCTGGCTGTTGTAATAGGGCGTGGCGGGCATGGAGGACCAGCCGTAGCGGGCGATGACGTACACGTTGGCCACTTCGTTCAGGGCCAGCAGCGTCTCCGTCTTATGGGGGCGCACTTCCTGATTGAAGGCGTCCACCTTCCCCTTCAGCACCCGGTGGGAGCCGTCCGAATACACGTCCTCGAAGACGTATTTCATGGCGTCGTCGATGAACTCGTCCGGCACCATCGACCAGATGGTCAGCCACCCGGCGAACAGGGGGGCGATGCTCTCCGGCACGGCGCGGGGGGACAGATCCGCCAGCAGGCGGTTGCCGGAATCGCTCAGCAGGTTCAGCAGCCCCGCCTTGTTCAGCAGCGAAAAGACGCCGTTCAGCAGCGTTTCGTATTCGTTCCCGTGGAAGGCGTAGCGCATGTACTTCTCGATGGCGTCGCCGCTCAGCTGCATTTTTCCGCTGAGCAGGCCACCGTTGAAGCTTTCGCCGTAGACGGCCGCGGCGTTGAACACCACGTTCTTCACCCTGTCAAGGCCGAACATGGTCAGGTAGGTCACTGTCACCACGCCGCCCAGGCTGTGGCAGCGGATGGATACCTTCTCGCTGCCGGCGCTCTGGCAGATGTATTCCACAAAGCTGTTCAGCTGGTCGGCGATTTCCATGGGGTCGATGCGCCAGTCGTAGTGGAACACGTACGTGCCGCCTTTTTTCACGCTCCCCGCCGGGGGATAGGTAAAGATGGCGCCGGTGTTGCCCTTGGGATTGCCCTCCTCGTCCAGCTCGATCTCGTCGAACAGGGCGTTCACCCGGGGGATCACGTCGTCGCAGAGCTTATCCGCGTTGCGGTCCACGGCGTAACGGGCCAGGGCGGGCAGGGACTGCTTGACCAGGTCCAGAATGTCGTCGGTGGCGGGAGGCCAGGCCAGGCCCTTGTCCGGGTCGGTCACGTCCTTGTAGATGTCGGTGCTCATAAAGCCCGGCACGTAGATCACGGGCACGCTCTCCTGCGCGGCCATGGCCAGGCACGGGGCGCAGGCGCAGAACAGGAACACGGCTGTCAACAGTACGGAAATCAGTTTTTTCATATTTCTTCCCTCTCTTTCTTGTATAAGAATACCATTATTCCGCGCATTTGTCCACACTTTTCTGATAAAATATGAAATTTTAATCGATGGCCGCAAGCTTTTTCATCGTTCCCCGGCGCACCCGGTATTTACAAGGGGCCGCCCCTGTGGTATACTATCCCCCAAAAGGGGGCGATGGCCACGGAAGAACGGTTGTTTGACGCGGCGCTGGCGTACGTCACGGACCTGTTGGCCGGGGATTGCGGCGGCCACGACCGGTTCCACACACTGCGGGTCTTTCATACGGCGCTGCGGCTGGCGCGGGAGGAGGGCGCGGACCCGCTGATCACGGGGCTGGCCGCGCTGCTGCACGACGCGGACGACCGCAAGCTGTCGCCGGGGACAAGCGAGTCGCTGTCCAACGCCCGGCGCTTCCTGGCGGAGCAGGGCGTGGACCGGGCGAAGACGGCGGCCGTTCTCACCGCGATCCGGGAGGTCTCCTTCCGGGGGACGGACTCGGTGGTCCCCTCCACCGTCGAGGGAAAATGCGTGCAGGACGCCGACCGGCTGGACGCCATCGGCGCCATCGGGATCGCCCGGGCCTTCGCCTACGGCGGCGCCCATCACCGGGTGATGCACGACCCGGCCGTTCCGCCGCGGCGGGATATGGACGCGGCGGCCTACTACGCCCATGAGGCCACCACGGTGAACCACTTTTATGAAAAGCTGTTATTGTTAAAGGACCTGATGAACACGGAAACGGGAAGGCGGATCGCGGCGGAACGCGACCGCTGCCTGCGGGACTTTTTAGCGGAATTTTACGCGGAATGGGATGGGGAACGATGACTGTGACCGAGGAGATCCGGGCGGAACTGCTGGCCGGGGCGGACGATACCTTCCGGACGTTCAACGCGAAGCTGATCCCGGGGGTGACGGGCAACGAGGTGATCGGCGTAAAGACGCCGACGCTGCGCGGCCTTGCGAAGCGGTACGCGAAGCACCCGGCCATCGGAAGCTTCCTGAACGACCTGCCTCACCGGTATTTTGAGGAAAAGCAGATCCACGCCTTCCTCATCGCGGAGATCAAAGATTTTGACGAGTGCCTGGCGGCCGTAGAGGCGTTCCTCCCCTTTATCGACAACTGGGCCACCTGCGACCAGCTCTCACCAAAGGTATTCCCCCAACACAGCAAAGACCTGCTGCCGCATATCGACCGATGGATCGCCTCCGGCCAAACCTATTCCGTCCGTTTTGGCGTATTGTGCCTGATGCGGTACTTTCTGGACGCGGATTTCTCGCCGGAATACCCGGACCGCGTCGCGGCCATCCGGACGGAGGAATACTACGTCAACATGATGCGGGCGTGGTACTTCGCCACCGCCCTGGCCAAACAGTACGACGCCATCCTCCCCTACCTCCGGAATCAACAGCTTGACCCATGGACCCACAACAAAACCATACAGAAAGCCTGCGAAAGCTACCGCGTCACCCCGGAACAGAAGAATGTTTTGAGAGGGTTGAGGGTTACGGTATGATGATATTTTATTTTTCGCCCCATCAGGATGACGAGCTTTTGAATCTTGGCGCGGCCATATGCCGGGATATCGACGCGGGGCATCAGGTGTTCTGCGTGCTGTGTACGGACGGCGGCGCCAGCGGGGCCCGGCGGTTGCTCGGCGACGGCGGCGTCTGCCATTGGCACGGGGGACGTCATGCTTATCCCATGGACGTGCCCGCCTTTTCCGCCGTCCGGGACCGGGAATTTACCGAAAGCTGCCGGCGCATGGGCCTGCCGGACGATCATATCCTGCTCCCCGACGACAGGGCCGGGGACGGTCAATTGACGGAGGACCACGCCCTGCGGCTGATGCGGCAGGCGGTGAGCAGATTTCCCGTGGAACAAGTCGCCGTCAAAACGCTGGTTGAGGTGACCTGGCGTCACCAGAACCCGGACCACACCGCCGTGGCCAGGGCCGCGCTGCGGCTGTACCGTGAGGGCGGCTGCGCCAGTCTGACGGAATACCTGGAAACCATCCTGTACCCCGCGCCGGAGGAGCTTCCCGTGATGGAAACGATCCTCCCCACCCCCGCACAACGGCAGCGTCTGCTGAACGCCGCCGAGATCTACTGCCGCTGGCAGCCGGAGGAAGAACGCTTCGCCGTAGGCTTCCATTCCGTGGCGGACGAATTCATCGCCTTCCGGGAGGAACAGATCTCCCGGGTGCTGACAGTGCGGTAAAAAAGGATTTCAATCATAAGGAGAACCCCATGTCCACCTTTAACTCCACAGAAGAAGCAAGAGAA
>CAMJYF010000296.1 GCA_946409885.1 uncultured Clostridia bacterium
AAAGGCGGTGACGGCCGTCGTGAAGTTGCCGTCCTTTTCCGCATTGATGCCGTCCGCACAGAAGCTGACCAGGTCGCCCACCAGCGAAGCTCTCGTCTCGCTGACGTCGCCGCTTTCCGCAACAGCCGCCGCGTAGTCCGCGCGGCCTTCGGCAACGGCCTTTTCCGCCAGATCGTAGACGGAAAGCTTCAGATCGGAGAGATCGCCCACGTCTTCGCGCATGGCGGCAAATTCCTGATTGACAGGCTCCGCCTCGGCGTCGGTGAGGGCGTTGGCCATCGTCATGGCGGCGAACACATAACCGCCTTTATAAAGGGAGACGGCCATTTTTTCCGCCAGATCCTGTTTGTCCGCGCCGGCCGCCACAAGGGTATTGTAGGCGGCGCGGAGGGATTCGATGGCGGAGGTGGTGGAAGCGATGCCCTTCCCGTCCCTCAGCTCGGCGACGGCCTTCAGCTCGTCCGCAAACGCGGAGATAAAGGTATCGCGGTTCTCGGCGGGTACAGAGAAGGTAGCGGCCACCGATTCCGCGTCGGCTTCCGCATTCTCCGCCAGCGCGGCGAACACGGCGTCCAGCGAGCCGTCCGCAATCTCATCGGCGGCGGCGATCACGTTCTTGATCATTTTTACAGTTTTGCTGGAGGACGCCGCGATCTGCTCCTCCGTCAGGTACTGGTTCATCAGGGTCTGCGCCTCGCCAAAGCCCTTTTCGCTGTAGGCGGCCTTCAGGATCTCGTCCACGATATAGTCCCGCATGGCCTTCTGCGAGGTGGAATCGCCGTCGCAATAGGTCAGGGCGTTTTCATAGGCGGATTTCTTCTCGTCATAGGTCTGGGCAGAGGACGCGCTGGCCAGGCTGCTGACAAGGGAATTGAAATTGGGATTGGAAACGCTGAGCACAAAATAGGAGATCAGCAGGCCGAACACCAGTACGGCAAGGATGACCAGCACAATGATCAGCGCCTTGACGCCCTTTTTCATCTTCTTTTTGGCAGGCTTAACAGCGGTTTCAGCGGTCTCTTCCGGCTCCTCCGCCTCTTCCTCCGCCTCGGCGGAATGGGTTTCCAGCTCCTGGATCACGGGGCCGGCGGCGGCTTCCTCCACCGTTTCGTCCAGCTTCTCCTGGAACGTGTCCCGCAGGTTCTCCAGCTCTTCGTTCAAAGCCGTGTCCGCAGCGGGCGCTTCCTCCGGCGCGTCGCCGACGGGGTTTTCTTTTTTGATCTCTTCGCTCATAGGTATCCCTCCGAAAAATTTCGTAAAGAATATTATACAGGATGCCGCCGTATTTTTCAACTGTTATTTCTGAAAAAATCGCAAATATACCGCAATATCCTGATTATGGTTGAAGTATACCTGTCAATCCTTAAGTGAAGATGAAAAAAAATACGCAAGTATAAAAGCGCCCCGGCGACAAATGAACGTCGCCGGGGAGAGGATGGAGCAGGAAACTATCAGTTGCCGTCAGCGGTCCCTGATACCGAGCTGCTTACGGATCACCGGGATGTTGAGCATCACGGCGGCGCCAACGGTGGTGAAAATGCATTCCGGCAGCATATACTGGCCGTTGTAAAGCAGCGAATAGATGAATTTGGACTGGCCCTCCGGCGCCCACTGGCCCCAGATGGAAAAGCCGGTGATATAGTGGCAGACGAACCGGGCGACGATCACAAGGACGAAGCCTGCCAGCAGCAGCGTGTCGGCGGCCTTGCGGTTATTGGCGCGGAGCTTCTCCGCGGGCTTACGGAACATGGCGGCACAGCCCAGCACCGTAAAGGGAACGAGGTAGTCAAACAAAACGCAGATGACGACCATGGCGCCGGTGGTGCAGTAGACGAACACGTCGCCGGAGGCCACGCCCATCAGCAGCTGAAACAGGGCGTAAAGCAAACCGCAGGGGAGGCCGCCCTTGAGCCCGTATTTGACGGAGATCAGCATGATCGGCAGCATGCTGAGCAGCGTGACGGCGCCGCCCATGGGCATTTTCCATACCTTGATAAAGCTGAGGACGATGGACAGCGCCAGCATGACGGCGCATTCCGTGAGCATGAGGAGTTTGGTGTTTTTCATTGCTTCTTCTTCCTTTCCAAATAAAAAATTCCGTATTCCCCGAACGGGCAACACGGAATCGGTCTGTCATGAATCGCCGCTCCGCCGCGCTGAAAAGCGCCGCGTCACAGAAAAAGTGAACTCCCTACGCCGGTATTACCCATATCAGGTTAAAGGGTTCCGCCCGCGGGCGATCTCAGCCTTTTACAGCACCCCTGTCATGTTTCATTATAGTACAGAAAAGGGATTTGTCAAGATATTTTACAAAAATAACGGGGAAAGAGGGCCGCTCCGTTGACGAAAAAGGAAAGGGCGCTTCAGGGCAGCTTCTTCCCCGCTTGATCCCCCGGGGACTCAGGAACAACCTCCCGCATCACCAGCAGCGTGCCGTTTCTGACGGAGATCACGGCGGTATTATCCGCGAAGGAATTGCTGACGCCGAGGGCGAAGGTGTTGGTGAGGGTGGCGTTTTCCAGCGGGTATTTCAGGCCGCGCAGGGTGACGCCCTCCGATCGTTCCGTCCAGGAGAAGACCGAGACCGTCTCTCCCCTGCCGCCGGTGAGTGTGAGCGACCCGTCGGTGACGGCGGTGACGATGTAACCCTCCCCGTAGAGAAAAACCTCGCGTTTTTCTTGTGAAAGTTTTGTCAATATAGTGTAGTTGGCCAGGGTATGGTCGGGTCGGCCGCCCATACCGCCGTAAAGGTGAAACACTTTACAACCCCGCAAAATCCCCTGTTTTACGGCCGCTTCCATGTCGGTAACGTCTTTTTCAACGGGCAAGCGCACCACATTTGACAAGTCAGGCACTTTACACAGGGAATCAAAGTCCCCGATGACCAGATCCGGCGTCAGACCGAGGGCAAGGCAGCGGGCATAGCCCGCGTCGGCAGCGATGATCAGGGAATCCGCCGGAATAAAAGGCGTTTGGGCGTCATATTCGCCCGCGCCGAAGATGATACAGGTTTTCATGATGGTATTATTACCCCTCCGTCGCCGCCCGGTAAATATCCGCCACCGTGTCCACGATGCGATCCGCGCCGGCGGCTTCCAGCTCGCCGGGTTCGGCGAAGCCGTACCGCACGCCCAGCGAAGCGACGCCCGCTTTTTTGGCAGCCTCGATATCGAAGCGACGGTCGCCGATCATCAGGGTCTCCTCCTTCTTCACGCCGAAGTGGGCCGCGGCGGCCAGGATCAGCCCCGCCTTATCGGAATCGACCGGGGCGAAGCCGGGGCAGAAATACCCGTCGAAGGCTTCGTACAGATCCAGCAGCCTGGTGATCTTTACCACAAAGTCGTGAGGCTTGCCGGAACAGACGGCCACCCGGTATCCTTCTGCCTTCAGCCGCGAAAGCAGCTCCCGCATGCCGTCGAACAGGCGGCACTCGGAAAAGCCCACCGGGGCATAGCGTTCCCGGTAGAGGGCCACAAAGCGTTCCGCCTTTTCCTCGTCGTTCTCGATATAAGTGCGGAAGCTGTCGAACAGCGACGGCCCGACGAACTGGCGCAAAACGGCG
>CAMJYF010000297.1 GCA_946409885.1 uncultured Clostridia bacterium
GCAGCCGCTGACCACGACCAGTTCGCCGGAGGCGCACCGCCCCCGCAGTACGGAATCCGGGAACAGGATCGTTTTCGTCATGGTTGTCAGGTCGATTTTCACCACGTCGCACAGCAGCAGCCCCAGGTCGGTGGTGGTGTATTCGTTCAGATAGATATCGTCCCCCTGCGCACAGGCGCCCCAGTCGGCGCCGAAGGTGCCCTCCAGCAGCAGCGTGTTGGCGTTCTCAGTGCCCCGGCACAGGCCGTTGGGGGCCAGGGAGGAATAGCGGATGGCGTATTCCGTCCCCTCGATGGGAATAAAATCGTTGACGGCGCGGCGGTCCGCCATGCGCACCATCACCACGGTAAAGAAAAACGCCAGCGCGGAAAAGAGGATGGCGATCAGCACCAGCGCGTTCATGGAAAATTTAGCTCGGTTCATCACATTTTACCTCATGGATACGCCTTTCTTTTTCAGGTAGCTCTTGGCCGCGTACTTCTTGCGCTTGCTGGCAAAGGAATACTGCATGGCCGCTTTGGGCATTTTGGCGACGGACAGCTCCGAAAGGATGCGCGGGTCCAGCGGCGCGTTGTCCCGCACGGGGATCACAACGCCCCTGGCCGCTTTGCGCGTCTCGGCAAAGAAGTTGGCGTCCGGCAGCCTGCGGATCACGGGGCAATCCTTCCAGCGGGCCGGGAAGCGGGGATCGCTCAGCAGGCTTTCCCGCACAAACAGCTCAAAGTACGGAAACCGCTGCACGAACAGGGATTCCACAAAGGCCCCCAGACCGTCGTCCGCGTTGAAATCCGCCATCAGGCTGAACATTGGGGTTCCGGCCGCGTCCGCCCGGGTGATAAACATGGACGGGAACCGCAGATCAGCGTTGAGGGCGCTGATCTTTTTTTTGCGTTCCTCCGTCATCCGGTCGGTCAGCGCCTCGTATTTTTCCCGCAGCGCAACCAGCGCCGCGTCGTCCAGGTACCAGAAAAACCGGTAGAAGCGGTCGGTCAGCATCTGAAAATACACCGTCAGCATCTCCTGCCAGGTGTACTCGTCGCCGTCGAAGGAGCCGGTCTCCTCCTCGATCAGCGCTTTCACGTCCTCCGTGATCTTGTCGTAAATCTCGCAGGCCTGCTCCAGCAGCGAAAGGGAAGGCTGCGCCCCCTGGGCAAAGCCGTGGCTGAACACGCCCCTGCGGCGGGCGTAGATGGCCCCCGCGCAGCCGGCCGCCTTGGCCCGGCAGCCGAAGAGACAATCCGTAAGGAATTTTTCGTTGTAAAAATCCGGGATCTCCGGAAAGGTGAGCGAATACAGATCGAAGAATTTTTTCTTGTAGATCCGGCCGTCCAGCCACAGGGTATTCAGCAGCGCCCTGTCGAACTTGTCGATATCCGGCGCCAGGGCGATCATATCCGCCCAATCCAGGTAATAGGGTTCGTTGTCGCCGGAATAATAGTAGCGGGGGCAGATGATATCCGCCTTGGTCTTTTCCGCCGTTTCCAGCGCCTTTTCCACCGATTCAGGCGACAGGTAATCGCCGCCGTCCACAAACCAGACCAGCTCCCGGTTGGCCTGCTTCACCCCGGCGTTGCGCGCGGCGGCCACGCACGCATTTCCGATACGGATGCTTTCAAAGCCCACGTATTCTTTGCAGTAGCTTGTAATGACCTGCGCCGTGGCTTCGTCGCAGCCGTGGTCCACGATCAGCACGTCAAATTCCTCGGTGGTCTGCTCGCACAGCCCCTCCAGCGTATAGGTGAGGCCATCGGGATCGCCGTTGACCGTTACAATTACCGTTAAACCCGTCACGAATCCTGTCCGCCTTTCAGAATGACCTCCGCCCGGACGATATCCTCCGGGAAGGTGATTTTGATATTGTTTTCGCTGCCCTTGACGATAAAGACCTTTTCGCCGTGCCAGATGAACACGGAGCAGCCGTCCGTCATGGTCTTGAAGATCTCCGGCGGGGTCTGCCGGATCAGCCCATACAGCTTCGCCGCGTCAAAGCTCTGGGGGGTCTGGGCGTGAAATACAGTGCTGCGGGGCGGCACAGAATCGATATAGCGCCCGTCCTTGCTCATCAGCACCGTATCCACCGCGGGAACGCAGGTGTTGCAGGCGCCGTAGCCCCTGGCCGCCAGGATGTTGTCGTTGATGATGCGGTCGTCGATAAAGGGCCGCACCGCGTCGTGGGTGAGGACGATGGATTCCAGCAGGCCGTTCTCCTCCATAAACGCCAGCACCTTTACCAGCGTATCCCCCCGGAAGGAGCCGCCCGGGATCACGTCCACGGGCTTCGCGGTAACGATATGCTTCCCGATCAACTCACGGGTATAGGCCACGTAGTCCTCCCCTACCGCCGCCACGCAGCGGTCCACGTTGGGATTGCCGATCAGCTTTTGAATACTGCGGATGATGATGGGCACGCCCGCGATCTCAATGAACTGCTTCGGGAGCGCGCTGCCCATCCGCGTGCCGGTCCCCCCGGCCAGTACGGCGGCTATAACCATGCGTTTGTCCTCGCTTTTTTGTTATTTTAAGTCGTGAGTCGTGAGTCGTGAGTCGTGAGTCGTAAGAGGCCCTTCGGGCGCTCCCATAAAAGCGATATAAACGCCCGCTATTATCCATTGGCGGCAAAGCCGCTTTCTCACGACTTACGACTTACGACTTACGACTGATCAACGGCTTTGTCGTTGATCAGATGCTGCTCATCAGCCCGCCGATGTTCTGCACCGCGCCGGCCAGGCCGCTGAGGATCTTGCCGACGCCTTTCAGGGTGCCCTGCCCGTTCAGGATCAGGCACAGGCCCTCCGCCATCTCCGGCGTGAACACGCCCATGCTCATGGAAATGAAGCAGCGGATGGGGATCTGCAGCGCCATGGAGGTCATCATCTTCTCCTGTGCGGCGTTGCCCTTGGAGATGGTCTTGAACAGGCCCAGCAGCAGGGCGTTGATCTTGCGCCCGGCGGGGGTACCGGCGGCGTCCTCCAGCGCGTTGTTGATGGTGATCACCTCGTCAAAACCGTCGTCTTTGTACGGAAGGGGCTTGCCCAGCAGCGCCTCAAAATCCGCGTCGCTGACGTGCTGCACGTCGGCGGTGTAATAGCAGGGGGCGGTTTTGCTCAGGTCCGGGATCTCCGCGTCCTTTACGGTGGAGGTGACGCGCAGGGTGGCTTCCAGACGGATATCCCGGCTGGAGGCGCCCACCAGAATGTTGAAATCGCCGCCTTCCACGTGCCAGTCGTGAAGGTTGACGTTGTAATAGGCAAAGGCCCGTTTGGAAAGCTCCACGGTGACCGTCTGCTCCTCGCCGGGGGCCAGGAAGACCTTTTTGAAGCCCTTCAGCTCCTTTTCGGGGCGGAAGGCGGTAGAGCGCACGTCCCGCACGTACAGCTGGGCGATCTCCGCGCCGGCCACGCTGCCGGTATTCTTCACCTTGAAGGTGACGGTGACGGTATCGGTATCCTTCGCCGTCTTTTTGCTCAGCTTCAGATCGCTGTATTCAAAGGTGGTATAGGACAGGCCGTAGCCGAAGGGATAGCGCACGTCCTTTTTCGCCGTATCATAGTAGCG
>CAMJYF010000298.1 GCA_946409885.1 uncultured Clostridia bacterium
GACTTGATCACGTCGTCCGCGCGGCCCACGTACCAGTAGAAGCCGTCCTCGTCCCGCCACGCGAGATCCCCGGTGTGATAGAAGCCGTCGTGCCAGTTCTTTTTGGTGGATTCCTCGTCGTTGTAGTAGTACAGCGCTAAACCGCAGGGCAGGCCGTCCGCGATGTTGATGCACACTTCGCCGGGCTCGCCGTCGGGAACCTCATTGCCGTCGCTGTCCAGCAGGCGGATATCGTAGATGGGGCTGGGCTTGCCCATGGAGCCGATCTTATGGGGCGCGCCCACCATGTTGCAGATGATAACGGCGGTCTCGGTCTGGCCGAAGCCCTCCATGATCTGCAGGCCGGTCAGCTTTTCAAACTGGTTGTAGACCTCCGGATTCAGCGCCTCGCCGGCGGTGGTCATGCGCTTGACGGAGGAGAAATCATACTTGCTGATATCCTCCTTGATCATCATGCGCAGCATGGTGGGCGGCGCGCAGAAGGTGGTGATCTGATACTTGGCGAACATGGGCAGGATGTCGTCCGCATGGAAGCGGTCGAAATCGTAGACGAACATGGGCGCTTCGCACAGCCACTGGCCGTAGAGCTTGCCCCAGGCGGCCTTGGCCCAGCCCGTATCGGAAATGGAGAGGTGCAGGCCGTCCGGGTCCACGTTGTGCCAGAATTTGGCGGTCTGGAAGTGGCCCAGCGCCAGCTTGTGGCTGTGGGCGGCGATCTTGGGGTTGCCGGAGGTGCCGGAGGTGAAGTACATCAGCATCAGGTCGTCGCCCTTGGGGGATTCCTCCGTGCGGGAGAAGTGGGAGGAGAACAGCTGATATTCGTCGTCAAAGCTGCGCCAGCCGGGGCGGCTGCCGTTGACGATCATCTTCTGGAGGTGGGGGAAGTCTTTGGCGGCGATATCGATCTCGTCGGCGGTGTAGCCGTCCGGCGTGCACACCACCGCGCTGATGCCGGCGGTGCGGAAACGGTATTCAAAGTCGTGGGCCTGCAGCTGGTTGACCGCAGGGATAGCGATGGCCCCTAACTTGTGCAGGCCGATGATGGCGAACCAGAACTGGTAGTGCCTCTTCAGCACCAGCATCACCCGGTCGCCCTTTTTGATGCCCAGCGATTTGAAGTAGTTGGCGCACTGGGCGGAGGCCCGGCGGATATCCGTAAAGGTGAAGCGGCGCTCGATGTGGTTCTTGTCCACGTGCAGCATGGCCAGCTTTTCCGGGTCCTTATAGGAGATCTCGTCGATCACATCGAAGCCGAAATTGAACTGATCGGTATTCTTGAACGTCACCCTGGTGGGGGTGCCGTTCTCATCCGTCTCATACTCCACAAACTTCTGCCACACGCGGGGCTTGGTGTCCTTTGTGGTGACGGCCTCGGACTGGATGGCCCTGGTGGGCGTCAGCTCCGGGATGGGCTCGCCGGAGGGGTTCAGCACGATGGCGTAGAACACGCAGTCCTGGCCGCCCACGGCAATCATGCCGTGGGGCGTGTTGGAATCGAAATAGGCGGAATCGCCCGCGTTCAGCAGCTCCTTGTGGTCGCCGATCTGGATGAGCAGCTGCCCTTCCAGCACGATGTCCAGCTCCTGCCCGTCGTGGCTGGTCAGCTCGATCTCTTTGCTCTGTGCCTCCGGGTCAAAGCAGGATTTGACGTACAGTGGCTCCGCGATGCGGTTCTGAAAGGCGTAGGCCAGGTTAAAATAGGTCATGCCGTGGGCGTTGGAGATCTCCTGCCCCTTGCCCGCGCGGGTGATGGTGTAGTTTTTCAGGTTGGGGCTGGAGCCCTCGATGATATCGGTGACGTTGATGCGCAGCGCGTTGGCGCAGCGGTAGATGAAGGCGAAGGTCAGGTCCATTTTGCCCGATTCCGCCGCGATGTATTCCTCCTCCGTCACGCCGGTCTTTTGCGCCATTTCGGCGGTGGAGATATCGGACAGCTCCCGCAGGTCGGCGATGCGGGAGGCGATATCCCTGATCTTGCGGTCCAGCAGATTGATATTTTCCATAGCAACAAACCTCTTTCCCGGGACAGAAAAAACACCCGTCCCAAAGTGAAATCTTTGAGACGGGTGAACGTTCACCCGCGGTACCACTCAAATTGCAAACCGGTATGCCGGTTTACCTCTCTCGGGCTCTGACAAACCCACAGGCGTTTACGCAGCCGTTACGGGGGAGGTCTAATCACCAAGGGGCTTTCTTCTCCCCGGCTCGGAAGCTACAGCGCAGGCGTTTTCCGGAAAAGCTCTCACCAACCGCTTTCTCTCTGACCGGAACCCAGCCGCGCACTCTTCGTCACAGCCTTTCACGTGCCTTATCCTACCATAATTCCGGCGGTTTGTCAACAGAAATCCCGCAATTCCTGTTGCATTTTCGTTGAAAAAATGATATGATGGTGATTAATAGTACAAAAGAAGGAGCGGTTCTATGAGAAACGTCGGCATCAATATCGACCAAAACGTCAGCTACGGCGTGGACAGTTTTATCAATTGCATTGCGGCCACCGGCTTCAACGCCGTGTTCACCTGCGGACTGGACGAGGCTTTTATCCGCCACGTCAGCAAGCGCTGCCAGAAAAAAGGACTCTCTTATGATTACCTTCACGCCCCCTGGGACAAGATCAACGATCTGTGGCTGGATACGCCGGATTCCCAGGTGGCGCTGGATAATTTTTTCCGCTCGGTGGACCTGGCGGAGACGTACGGCATCCCCATCGTCATCACCCACCTGAGCTCCAAGGAGGACGCCCCCACGGTGACCGATATCGGCCGCAAACGCTTTGACGATTTCGTCAATTACGCGGCCAAAAAGAACATTAAAATCGCCGTGGAGAACCAGCGGATGCTGGGCAACATCGCCACCATTTTAGAGCTGTACGGGCCGGAGACCAACGTGGGCTTCTGCTGGGACGTGGGTCACGAAAAGTGCTTTGCCCACGGCCGGGAGTACCTGCCCCTGTTCCCCAACCGCTGCATCGCCACCCACATCCACGACAATAACTGCGTGTACAACGGGGACGACCACATCCTACCCTACGACGGCTGCATCGACTTCCGCCACACGGCGGAGCTGATCCACCGCTACAATATCCAGTCCACCCTGATGCTGGAGATCGACCTGCCCCACGAGGGCAGCGACAAATACCGGGACCTGAGCGTGGAGCAGTTCACGGCCAAGGCCTACGCGGCCATCAACCGCATCCGCGTCATTTCGGAATATTAAATTTTATATAAGAGGTAAAGCTTATGTTGACACTTCGCAACAAAGAGGAATGCGCTTTTGACATGATCGCCCTGGGGGAGATCATGCTGCGGCTGGACCCGGGCGATATGCGCGTGCGCAACGCCCGCAGCTTCCGGGTGTGGGAAGGCGGCGGCGAATACAACGTGGCCCGGGGCCTGCGCCGCTGCTTCGGCCTGAAGACCGCCGTCGTCACCGCCTTTGCGGATAACGACGTGGGGCGGCTGCTGGAGGATTTCATTTTACAGGGCGGCGTGGATACGTCCCTGATCAAGTGGGTCCCCTACGACG
>CAMJYF010000299.1 GCA_946409885.1 uncultured Clostridia bacterium
GATGGCGCCCTTGCCGTGGAAGGAAATGGGGTTGAGAATGATTCTGTTAGCCATAGTAGGATCTCCGTTCTTTTGTTTTTTTTCTATAATATACCAATCAGCTAAAATTAAGCTTAATTGTTTTTTGTCAGGTCGTGCTCTTTGATGAAACGGATGGTTTCGTCCACGGTGGTGAAGGCCAGCGCCACTACCGTGTCCGCGCCGCCGTAGTAGATGGCGATGCGGCCGGTAGCCGCGTCCGCCAGCGCCGCGCAGGGGAACACCACGTTGGGCACGTCGCCCACCAGCTCATACAGCTCATGGGGCGCCAGCAGGAAGCAATCCGCCCGGTGCAGCACCTTCCAGGGCTCGTCCTTATCCAGCAGCGCCGCGCCCATGGCGTAGGTAAAGCCGTTGCAGCTGGTCAGCACGCCGTGGTAGAACAACAGCCAGCCCTCGTCCGTCTCAATGGGGGTGGGGCCCGCGCCCACCTTGGTCATCTCCCAGTTCTTTTCCGGCTTCATCACAAAGCGGTACTTGCCCCAGTAAGTCAGGTCCGGGCTGCGCTGGAGGAAGATATCCCCGTAGGGGGTGTGGCCCCGGTCGCAGGGGCGGATCAGCAGCATGTACTCGCCGCCGATCTTCCGGGGGAACAATACGCCGTTGCGGGCCACGGGGTAGGAGGCGTCCTCCAGCTGCGTCCACGTTTTGAAATCCGTTGTGTACGCTATGCCGATGGTGGTGCCGTGGGCCGTCAGATTGACCCAGGAGAGGTAGTATTTCCCCTCCATCTCGCACAGGCGGGGATCATACCCCCGGAAGATGACCTTCTCCTCCAGCTGCCAGTGGATGGCGTCCTTGCTGTAGCCGGTCACCAGCGTGTGGTCGCGGGTCATGGTGTCCACGCGGAACACCCCCGCGAAGCCGTCCCCGTAGGGCACCACGGCGGAATTGAAAATGCTGTTGGCGAAATACAGGTCGTCCCGGGTGATGACCGGGTTGCCGCTGTAACGCCACACCGGATAGCGGTACCCAGCGGGCTTGTTCTGCCAGGGGAGATTGGGAATGGATGCGCCGATGATGGTTGCCATAGTAAAAACTCCTTAAAAAAATTAGCAATTAGCAATGCGCAATCAGCAATTAGCATTTAGCATTTAGCATTTAGCTATGTGCAATTAGCAATAGGAAAAGCAATTGGCAATGATGCTATTCTCAAGTGAAAATGCGGGCGGGGTCAATAGTGTTTGAACGATGCTTCAGAATGTGTTGCGGCTTTATCATATGTTTATATTTTATGATAAAATCAAGCCCGAAGGGCTTCCGACATTGCACATTGCTAATTGCTGATTGCAAATTGCTTGCCGATTTGCTTCAGCGGCAAAATGCCGCCGATATCCAGAATGGGGCCGTCCGTCAGTTCAACGATCGTTACGCCGTGGCTTGCCGCGAAGGCGCGGATGCGGTCGCCGTCCCGGTGGCGGGCAAGGCGGCCCGTCACGGCCAGTTTGTCCGGCGCGATCTTGCCGGAGGCACCGCCGAAAAAACCGGTGTGCCGCTCGCTGAGAGACACGTCCCCGGGGGAGATCCGCAGCACCGCCGCCCCGCGCCGTTCCAACGCGCCGGCAATGGAGGGATCCTCCGTGATGAAGGCATTTTCCGTCACAAAGCAGAGGGAGCATTTGGCGTAGCCCTGCCGGACGGGGAGCAGGGTCCTTCCGGTTGCCGCCAGATAATCCGTCAGCCCTTTGTCCGTATGGCCGGGCAGGCCCAGCGCGAAATCACGGTCCACCGCCACGTTCAGCGGGATATCGCCGGGGTAGGGGGCGCGGGGCGCGGCGGACAGACGGACGGAAAAGCCCTCCTCCCGCAGTCGTTCGGCCAGCGCGGTCTGCCCGGGGGCGACGAAACAGACGTTCCCGCCCGCGTGGCACAGCAGCATGTCCGTGTGCTCGGCGGTCTCCTCCGGCAGCCACGGGCAGGGGACGGGCGAAACGGTTTGTATGCCGAGGGAGCGCAGCGCCGCCGCGATCTCCGGTAAAAGACGAACTGCCGCAAGCGTGACGGGCGCTTCCGGCAGATTGGGTACGGATAAAAACTTACACATCCGCGTCGCGGAATTTCTTCCAGGGCTTTACGGCGATAAAGCACAGCGCCAGGCCCAACGCGGCGATGACCACCCAGGAGGCGACGCAGGCGTTCCAGCCCCATTTGTCGGAGAGGGCGCCGAAGCCGTACAGCGCGGCGGCGGAGCCCACGTAGGTGAGGGAATTGATGACGCCGGACATGGTGGCCACCACGCCGTATTTTTCAAAACGGAGGGGCACGACGCAGATCAGGAAGAAGTTGATGGCGTGCATGGTGCCCACCACCAGCGCGGACACGCCCAGCGTGACCCACTGGTTTTTCTGATAGAACAGCGCCAGGAACGCGCAGCAGACAAGCGAGATGATGAAGGTGAAGCCCGCGCCGCGGACCTCGTCTTTGACGAATTTCCTGTTGATGATGCCGATCACCTTCAGGCTGACCACGCCGATGACCGGCAGGATCACCGCCATCAGGATGGAATGCTCGCTGGCGATGTGGAAGGTGTTGCGGATGAAGGTGGGCACCCAGTCGGTGACGCCGTCCCGCAGCATGCCCTGCATGATGATGGCCAGGGCGATGAACGGGAACCCGGCCGCCATGACGCGGCCCACGGTCAGCTTCGGTTTGTCGGCCGTCTGCTGTGTGTTCTCAACGGGGACCTTCGTCCTTTCGCCGCCCCGTTTTCTGATGGAGCGGAAGCCAAGCAGCCACAGGATCAGGATCGCCAGGCAGATGAGGGCGGAGGAGAAGAAGGTGTATTTCCAGCCGGTCTCGCCGAAGAATTTCAGCCACACCAGCGAGGAGGTGAGGTACAGGAAGATGGTGCCGGAGATGCCGAAGATATTGGTGTTGACGCAGGTGTCGTCATAGGACTGCTTGTCCATATACATGGCCATGATGCGCACCATCGGCGGCCACAGCATGGACTGGGCGAAGCCGTTGATGAACCAGATGACCGCCCGGAAGGTCATATCCGGCGCGAAGGGCATCAGCAGGTTGCACACGGTGGTGGCGGAAAGGCCGCAGAGGATCACGTTCTGGGGCTTGAACTTATCGCCCAGCACGCCGCTGATGATCTGGCCCGCGCCGTAGGAGATCAGCGCCAGCGTCTCCACCAGTCCCGCCTGCGCGTTGGTGACGCCCTCGGAGGCGATGACAGCCTCCATGACGATGCCGTAATTCTTCCGCGTCAGATAGCTGGCAAAGTAGACGACCGGGCAGAGGATGGCGAGAAGCCTGACGATGGGATCGGTTGATTTTTTGGACATATTTCGTCTCCTGAATAGATGGTTGAAATAATGATAATCAGCAATTAGCAGTTAGCAGTTAGCAATTAGCAATGACTGCACACTGCTAACTGCAAATTACTCATTTTTTTCCCGTGGATCCGAACCCACCAGCGCCCCTGTCGGTTTCGGTCAGCTCGTCGGCCTCCTCAAATTCCGCTTTCA
>CAMJYF010000300.1 GCA_946409885.1 uncultured Clostridia bacterium
ATTCAACGGATCGCCTTGCGGAAGCTGATTATGATCGACAATGCTGGGAATTTGGAGGACCTGCGCATCCCTCCTGCGAATCATTTGGAAGCCCTTCGGGGCGACCGGGAGGGACAATACAGCATTCGTATCAACGATCAGTATCGTATCTGTTTTGGTGTGGAAGGGCACAATTTCATCAATGTTGAAATTACAGACTACCATTGACAGAAGGACATATACTATAAAATGAAAGGAGCATCCGCATGACCGATATGATCCCCACGCCCAAAATAAGCGAGATCCTGATGGAAGAATTCATGATCCCGATGAATCTTTCCGCGTACCGTCTTGCGCAGGAGATTCACGTGCCGGTTTCAAGAGTACAGGATATTTTACACGATAGACGCAAAATCACCGCCGACACTTCCCTGCGGCTGGCGAAATTTTTCGGCGTCTCCGACCGATTTTTTCTGGATATGCAGAACGACATAGATCTGCGGGAATTGAAAACAACCATGGCAAAGGAAATCGACCAAATCCATCCCTACCGCGCCGCAGTATGAAACAGCCTGTCAATTGATAAAAGCGCCCCTTTCATTCCAACGAAAGGGGCGCCTTGATTTAGGTATCTGTTTATCTTTTTGAGAAAAACCGGTAGGGGTATTTTATCCGCCAAGATAGGCCTTTTTGATCTCCTCGCTCTGCATCAGCTCCCTGCCAGTGCCGGTGAGGATGATCTTGCCGTTTTCCAGCACATAGGCCCGGTCGGAGATGGCCAGCGACTTGTTGGCGTTCTGCTCCACCAGCAGAATGGTGGTGCCGCCCTCATGGAAGGCCTTGATGATCTCAAAGATCTCGTCCACCAAAATGGGGGAAAGGCCCATGGAGGGCTCGTCCAGCATCAGCAGCTGGGGCTTGCTCATCATGGCGCGGCCCATGGCCAGCATCTGCTGTTCGCCGCCGGACAGGGTGCCGGCGATCTGTTTGCGGCGCTCCTGCAGCCGGGGGAAGTGGCGGAAGACGTTTTCCACGCTCTCGGCGTACTCCGCGCCGGGGCGGGTGTAGGCGCCCATCTCGATGTTCTCCTCCACCGTCATCTGCTGAAAGATCCTGCGGCCCTCCGGCACGTGGGCGATGCCCATGGAGACGATCTTGTGGGCCGGAACGCCGCCCAGGTTTTTGCCGTTGAAGGTGACGGAGCCGGTGCGGGACCGCAGCAGGCCGGAAACCGTCTGCAGCGTGGTGCTCTTGCCCGCGCCGTTGGCGCCGATCAGCGTGACGATTTCCCCGGCGTTCACCTCAAAGCTGATATCCTTGATGGCGTGGATGGAGCCGTAATACACGTTGATGCCGTTTACTTCCAACATTGCCATAGCCTCATCCCTCCATACTGTTGTTGCCGAGGTACGCCTTGATGACCTCGGGATTGGTCTGGATCTCCTCCGCGGTGCCCTTGGCGATGATCTTGCCGAAGTTCAGCACGCAGATGCCCTCGCAGATGCCCATGACCAGCTTCATATCGTGCTCGATCAGCAGCACGGCGATCTGGAAGGTGTCGCGGATCTTCACGATGTTCTCCATCAGCTCCGCCGTCTCGTTGGGGTTCATGCCGGCGGCGGGCTCGTCCAGCAGCAAAAGCTTCGGGTCCGTGGCCAGCGCCCGCACGATCTCCAGCCGCCGCTGGGCGCCGTAGGGCAGGCTGCCTGCCTTGGTGGCGGCCATATCCTGCATGTCAAAGATGGAAAGCAGGTCCATGGCGCGCTCGTGGAAGGCCTTCTCCTTTTTCCAGAAGGAGGGCAGCCGCAGCACGCCGTCAAAGGTGGTGTACTTCACCTGGTTGTGCAGGCCCACCCGCACGTTATCCTCCACGGAAAGATCGGAGAACAGACGGATGTTCTGGAAGGTACGGGCGATGCCCAGCTTGCTGACCTGCACCGTGGTTTTGGAGGTGATATCGTCGCCGTTCAGCATGATGGTGCCGTGGGTGGGGGAATACACCTTGGTGAGCAGGTTGAACACGGTGGTTTTGCCCGCGCCGTTGGGGCCGATGAGGCCCGCGATCTCGGTTTTGCCGATGGTGAAGTTGAAGTCGTCCACGGCCTTTAAGCCGCCGAACTCAATGCCCAGATGCACGCATTCCAGCACAGGCGTTTTGCCGATATCCCGCTCCGGGATGATGGAGTGGCTGGGCACGGGGACCATTCTGCCTTTTTCAAATTCTTTCACGGCTCACTCCCCCTTTCCCTTTTTGCGCGTGGGGATGATTTTCAGGAACAGGTTTTTCACCTTGGGATTGTTGGTGGCCAGCATCACCAGGATCAGCACGATGGCGTAGATCAGCATGCGGTAATCGGCGAACTGGCGCAGCGCCTCCGGCAGGATGTACAGCACGGTGGCGGCGATGATGGAGCCCATCAGGTTGCCAAGGCCGCCCAGCACCACGAACACCAGCACCAGAATGGAGGTGTTGAAGTTGAACTTGGCCGCGGTGATGCCCGTGAAATTCAGGCCGTACAACGCCCCGGCGGCCCCCGCCAGCGTGGTGGAGATCACGAAGGCGATCATTTTGTGCTTCATCACGTCGATACCCACGGATTCCGCCGCGATACGGTTGTCGCGGATGGCCAGCACCGCGCGGCCCGTGCGGCTGCGCACGAAGTTGATGATGATGAACAGGGTGATGAGGATCAGGACGAAACCGGCGGTGAAGCTGGAGATGGTCTTGGTGCCCACCGCGCCCTGCGCGCCCTTGATGATGGCCTTGCCGCCCTCCAGCAGGTTCAGGTCGGCCACAGACTTATCGCCCTTGAAGTTGAAGATGATGTGCACGCCGTTGGCGTCGTGACCCACGATCAGGCAGTTGATGATATCCATGATGATCTCACCGAAGGCCAGCGTGACGATGGCCAGGTAGTCGCCCCGCAGCCGCAGCACCGGCAGGCCGATGAGGAAGCCGCCCACGGCGGCAACGGCCGCGCCGCAGAGGATGGCCACGCACAGGCGCAGCGCCTCGTTGGGGATGACCTCTATCAGGCTTTGGGAGACCACCACGCCGGTAAACGCGCCAAGGCTCATAAAGCCGGCGTGGCCCAGGCTCAGCTCGCCCATGATGCCCACCGTCAGGTTCAAGGACAGCGCCATGATGATGTAGCAGCACACGGGCACCAGCAGGCCCTGCATTTTTTTGTTGAGCAGGCCGCCCTGATTCATAAAGGTGACGATCAGGAACGCGGCGGTGACCAGCACGTATGAAAAATAATTCCTGCGGGAGGATTTATCCAGTTTCTTCAGTAAATTCATGCCGCTGCCCTCCTTATACCTTCTCGGGAACGTATTTCCCGAGCAAACCGGCGGGACGTACCAGCAGCACCACGATCAGCACCGCGAACACGATGGTGTTGGCCAGCTGCGTGGAGATATACGCCTTGGCGAAGGATTCGATGACGCCCAGCAGCAGGCCGCCCAGAAACGCGCCGGGGATGGAGCCGATGCCGCCGAAC
>CAMJYF010000301.1 GCA_946409885.1 uncultured Clostridia bacterium
CCGGGCGTCATCGGCATCGTGGCCTCCCGCATCGTGGAAAAATACGGCCGTCCCGCGGTGGTCATCTCCATCGGGGAGGACGGGGTCTGCAAGGGCTCCGGCCGCAGCATCGAGGGCTTTTCGCTGTACGACGCCCTGTCTTATGCCGGGGATACGCTGATCCAGTTCGGCGGGCACACCCTGGCCGCCGGGTTTTCCGTGCTGGAGGAGAACATCGAGCCCTTCCGCCAAAAGCTGAACGAATACGCGGCCGCCGCCGCTTACGTCTATCCCTCCCTGAATATCGACTGCCGCCTGAATCCCGCCAACATCACGGCGGATATTCTGGAATCCCTCAGCCTGCTGGAGCCCTTCGGCGCCAAGAACCCTTCGCCGGTGTTCGGGCTGTTCAACATGACGGTGGCCGGGATCAAGCCCATCGGCAACAACAAGCATCTGCGGCTGACCCTCGCCAGGAACGGCGCGTCTTTAACGGCCGTGTGGTTCGGGCAGACCGTAAAGACCTTCCCCTTTGTGGAGGGGGACGCCGTGGACGCGGCCATCAAAATAGAGCGCAACGACTACATGGGCGAGACCCGTGTGAGCATTCAGGTGCGGGATATGCGCCCCGCCGGTTCGGACGACGACGCCATGTTTGCCGCCAAGGTCCGGTACCGCTCGTTTTTGCACGGCGAAACGCTGCCGGAGGAGCATCTGGCGCAGCTGCGTCCTGACCGGGCGCTGATCTCCGATATCTACCGTTACGTCCGGGAGCATAAGGTGTGGCGTTTCGCGCCGGAGATGCTCTGTCTGCGGCTGGGGCTGGGGGCCGGCAAAGCCGGGGCCGTCAGCGCGGCGCTGGACGCCCTGTGCGACGTGGGCGTGCTGACCCGCGACGCCGAAGGCTACCGCCTGAGCGGTTTTACCGGCAAAGCGGACCTGGCGGAAAGCGGGATACTGAAAAGGCTGGGGTATCGATAGAGCGGAGTGCGGAGATATCCCGGACGGCACGGCGCCCCGGCGCCGTTGATAGAGCGGAGAGGCCTCTGCGGTAGCGCGGCACCTCAGTGCCGCTCCTGACAGATACAACTATTCAAACGATAGATGAAAGATGAATCAGAACACAAAAGCGCAACTGCTTTTTAAGGTTTCAAAAAAAAGTAACACTGACCAACAGCGGCACTGAGGTGCCGCGCTACCGATTGTTGGATACGCGGGGTGATTTTATGGAAAACGGCGCTGAATATTACGAAGAATTGGGGCGGCTGGTCAAAGAGACCTATGCCGCGGAGGAAGCGGAAAAAATCGAGCAGGCCTTCGTCTTTGCCTTCAACGCCCACAACGGGCAGCTGCGCAAATCCGGCGAGGCCTACATCATCCATCCCGTGGCGGTGGCAAAGATCCTCATCGGCTTCGGGATGGATTACCAGTCCGTCATCGCGGCGCTGCTGCACGACGTGGTGGAGGATACGCCGGTGACCTCCGAGGAGGTCAAAAAGAAATTCGGCGAAACAGTGGCGCTGCTGGTGGAGGGCGTTACCAAGCTGGGCAAGGTGCCGCTGGCCAGCCGGGAGGAGCAGCAGGCGGAAAACCTGCGCAAGCTGCTGCTGGCCATGAGCGAGGATATCCGCGTCATCATCATCAAGCTGGCGGACCGGCTGCACAACATGCGCACGCTGAAATACGTGCCGGAGCAGAAACGCCGCGACACCGCCAAGGAGACCATTGAGATCTACGCCCCCATCGCCCACCGGCTCGGTATCCGTCCCGTGAAGGAGGAGCTGGAGGACCTGGCCATCTCCTACCTGGACCCGGTGGCCTATGAGGAGATCAAGCGGGCCCTGGCGGAGCAGGAGCCCCAGCGCAAGGAGTTTCTGGACAGCATCAAAAGCAAGATCGCCGCGCGGGTCAACACCGTGGTAAAGGACGCCACCATCGAGGGGCGCATCAAATCCGTCCACGGTATCTACCGCAAAATGTATATGCAGGGCAAGACCTTTGAGGAGATCTACGATATCTACGCCGTGCGGCTCATCGTCAACACGGTCAGCGACTGCTACAACTGTCTGGGCGTGATCCACGATATGTACAAGCCCATCCAGGGCCGCTTCAAGGACTATATCTCCACCCCCAAGCCCAATATGTACCAGTCGCTGCACACCACCGTCATCGGCTCCGAGGGCATCCCCTTTGAGGTGCAGATCCGCACCGTGGAGATGCACAAGACCGCGGAATACGGCATCGCGGCCCACTGGAAATACAAGCTGGGCTACAAGGACGCGGAATCCAACAAGCGGATCGAAAAGGGCATCGGCTGGGTCCACGACCTGCTGGAGGCCCAGAGCGAATCCGGCGACGTGTCGGATATCGTCAACACCATCAAGCACGATTTCGTCAGCGACGAGGTCTTTGTCTTTACCCCCAAGGGCGACGTGATCTGCCTGCCCGTGGGTGCCACCGTCATCGATTTCGCCTACGCCATCCATTCGGCCGTGGGCAACAAAATGACCGGGGCCAAGGTGGATAAGCACATCGTGCCCCTCACCCACGTGGTCAAAACCGGGGAGATCGTGGAGGTGCTCACCTCCTCCCAGCCCGGCAAGGGCCCCAGCCGCGACTGGCTGAAGATCGTCACCACCAGCGAGGCCCGCACCAAGATCCGCACCTGGTTCAAAAAGGAGCGGCGCGAGGAGAACATCGTCGAGGGCAAGCAGGAGTTCGAGCGGGAGCTGCGCCGCAACAACATCACGCCGGATGAGGAGCAGGCCGCCGCGCTGATGCAGATCATCATCGAAAAGCAGCGCGTGGCCACCGAGGACGATTTTTACGCCGCGCTGGGCTACGGCGGCATCATCCTCTCCAAGATCATGCCCATGATCAAGGAGGAGTACAACAAGCTGGCCCGCACCGCGCCGGAAAAAGAGGTAAAATACAAGCAGGCCCGCACCGTCAGCAGCGAGGGCGTGGTGGTGGACGGCATCGGCAACTGCCTGGTCAAGCTGTCCCGCTGCTGCAACCCCATCCCCGGCGATGAGATCATCGGCTTTATCACCCGGGGGCACGGCGATTCCGTCCACAAGCGGGATTGCCCCAACGTGCCCTCCGTCATCAATACGGCCCCCGAGCCGGATCGCTGGATCCGGGTCTACTGGAGCGAGGACACCAAAAAGGATTTCTCCGCCTCCATGCTGCTCACCTGCCTTGCCGGCAAAACCACCATGAACGATATCTTTTCCGCCCTCAACACCATCCACGTCACGGTGTATTCCATCAACACCCGCGACACTAAGGACGGCCGCGTGCTGGTGAACGTCACCGTCAACGCCAACAGCGTGGAGCATTTAAAGTCCATGATGGCGCGGCTGACAAAGGTCAGCGGCGTGCTGAGCGTGGACCGCTCCGGCGCGGACCTGTAAAGAACGCGGAGCGCAAAACGGGGATTTATCGAGATAATTCGGAATTCGGAATGCGGAATTCGGGATGATATTGAACC
>CAMJYF010000302.1 GCA_946409885.1 uncultured Clostridia bacterium
GTCCCGCAGCTGCTCGGAATTCATATCCAAATATCCTCCTTTTGCAGACGCGCACGGAGCTTGTCCCGCGTGCGCTTGAGCGTCATTTTTACTTTGCTTTCACCAAACCCGAACCGGGCGGCGATCTCACCGACGGAATCGAAATACCAGTACCGGCGCAGGAAAACGCGGCGTTCCTCCTCCGGCAGCGCGGCGAGGAAATCATTGAGGATCTCCGTCAATACCGCCAGATCCACGCTTTCGTCAACGGTTTGTCCCGAAGGGATACACGCTTCCAGCTCGTCCAGCGAGATGTCGACGCTGCCGCCGCCGCGTTTGTCCGCGGAACGGTCCCGCCGTTTCTTCAGTGCCAGGCGCCGGGTGATCTTTCCGAGAAACGCGGACAGCTTCTCCGGCCGGTGGGGCGGGATGGCGTTCCACGCGGCCAGGTAGGTATCATTTACGCATTCTGCCGCGTCCTCGCTGCTGAGCAGAATACGGTCGGCAATGGAAAAGCAGAAGCGCCCGTATTTGTTTTCCGTCTCGGGAATCGCCGCCTCGTCCCTTTGCCAGTAGAGCGCGACGATCTGTTCGTCTTCCATTCGGTTGCCCTCCTTTCCGTATCCGTAAAAGGCCTTTCACCTATCAAGTACCCGTTATTCTGTTTTGGTCACAAAAGGAAGCTGTTTTTTCTTGAGTATAGCACTTCTTTCGGGTATAATCAATTTGTGGAAAAGCATTTTGATTCCCGTGCCGTTACCTGTTCCGGTGAAACGTCGTTTATATAGGTGAAGGGAGTGAGAACGCAATGGAAGACGCTGAGATCCTCCGGTTGTACAACGCGCGGGATGAGGCCGCGATCCGCGAAAGCAGACGGAAGTTCGGAACGCTGATCCGGGCGCTGGCGTTTCGTCTGCTGCGATCCAGAGAGGACGCGGAGGAGACAGAAAACGATACCTATTGGAAGGTCTGGAACGCCGTTCCCCCGGCGCAGCCGTCGCCGCTTGCGCCGTATTTTTCCGCGGTATGCCGCCGGACGGCATTGGACCGATTGAAAACCAAAACAAGAGAAAAGCGCGGCGGGGGCGTCTATGAAGAAAGCCTGTCGGAGCTGGCGGAGGTGATCCCGGACGGCGACGACGGCAGAACGTATGCCGACGCGGTGGCGCTGAAGGACGCGCTGAACGAATTTCTGTCCGCGCTCACGCCCGACGCCCGGCTGATCTTTCTGCGGCGCTACTGGTGGTTCTGCTCCGTGGAGGAGATCGCCCGCAGCCGCGGCATGACCGAGGGCGCGGTCAAAATGAGCCTGTCCCGCACGCGGGCCAAGCTGAAAACGTTTCTGAAGGAGGAACAGCTCTATGAAACCGACTGATATTTCCGACGCGCTGAACGGCGTCGATCCGGGCTTTGTGAAAGAATCAGAGCCGGAGCCCGCAAAAGGGAAAAAAGTAAACGGCAAGATCGTGGCGAGGATCGCCGCGCTTGCAGCGGCGCTGACTGTGATCATCGGCGTGGGAACGGTGATCGCACGGCATGGCGCAAAAGACCCGACGCCGTCCATCCAAACAACAGAGACCCAACAAGCCACCGAGCAGACCGACGCGCCCGTCACTGCAGCACAGCCGCCGGAACAGGACGGGGACGCCGCACAGTCTTTGTTGCGTTCGCTGACGGCTTACGCCGCGGAGTATCCCGCGCAGACGCCATACCCCGCGGAGGGTGATTTCGCGGAGCAGTCCGAGCTGGATGCGTGGTACGACGCCTGGCGGCTGCGGCGCGAACGGTACTACGGCGCGGGACAAACGCTTGAACCTTTTTTTATCCGCTCTTTACCGGCGTTTTTGGGCGGCTATGAGGGAGATAACAAGGTTTGCTCGCCTCTGAATATCTACTATGCTTTGGCGATGCTTGCGGAGATCTCCGATGGAAATACACGGGCTCAGGTGCTTTCGCTGCTCGGCTCGCCGGATATCGAAACGATGCGCACGCAGGCGAACAAAGTCTTCAACGCCAATTACCGCAACGACGGCTCCGCGTATTGCATTCTGGCCGATTCGCTCTGGCTGAGCGAGGACGCGGCGTTTAAGAGCGACACGCTCAAAACGCTGGCAGAAAGCTATTACGCCTCCACCTACCGCGGACAACCCGGAACGCGGGAATTCGACGACGCGATCCATGCATGGCTCAACAGTCAGACCGGCGGACTGCTGCGGGATTTTGTCTCCGGGATCAAAACGGATGATCTGGACGTTCTCTCTTTATATACCACCGCGTATTTCGGCGATAAATGGATGGCGGAATTCCCGGCGGACGCCACAAAAGCGAGCGTTTTCCACGGCCCCGCGGGAGATACCGACGCCGACTTTATGAACGCGACCGATCTGTGGGGGACCTATTACTGGGGCGAGCGTTTCGGAGCTGTCAAAAAAATGCTGCAGCAGCAGGGGACCGTCTGGTTCATCCTACCGGACGAAGGCGTTTCGCCGGAGGACCTTCTGCGGGACGAAGAAGCGCTGCGGTTCCTGTTTGCGCAAAATAAAGATGCCGATTGGAAGAACGCCAAATCGCTGCGCGTCAATTTATCGGTTCCGAGATTTGACGTCAGCTCCAACCGTTCGCTGAAAGACGGGCTGGAAGAGCTTGGCGTGACTGACTGCTTCAGCGAAAAAGCGGACTTTTCGCCGCTGACGGACAAAAAGATGATCGCTGTCTCCGATGTTATGCACGGCGCAAGGGTAATCGCAGATGAAAAAGGCGTCACCGCCGCGGCATATACCGAAATGCAGTTGGCCGGCGCTTCCATGCCACCGGAGGACGAGATGGACTTCGTGCTGGACCGTCCCTTCCTGTTCGCCGTCGTCAGCGACGACCAGATGCCGCTGTTCGTCGGTATCGTCAATCAGCCGTAAACGATCATACCTCATATCTATCAGGCGGACTCCGTGAGGGTCCGCTATTTTCATCTTTCAGCATTTCTCGGTTGACATACAGACGTCTCATAGATATTATCAAAAAAAGCACAAATTTCGGCAGATTTTAATCGATCCAATCGAATTGTTATGTGGAGATCGCGATATCCGAGATGTAACGGAGAGGAGGAGTTGTCCTTGGAGCAGGGAAATGAGATTCTGCGCGTTTGGCGAGAAGATCCGGACAGGGGTCTGCGTCTTTTGATCGACGCTTATGCCGGACCGGTATGGAAAATCGTGCGGCAAAGGCTTGCGGGCGCTGCCTGTGAAGCGGATATGGAAGAAACCGTAAACGATATCTTCCTTGAGATCGCTGAAAAAGCGGAGCGAGTCGACGAAGCAAAAGGAGCGCTGACCGCTTTTGTGCTGACGCTGGCACGTCGCCGCGCGGTGGACGCCTGGCGCAGGATCGCGCGCAGCCAGGAATTTCCCTCCGAGGAGCCCCGTCCGGACGAACCCGCGCAGGACAGCCCCGAAACGCTTGTCCTCCAGAAAGAGGAACGCCGCCGC
>CAMJYF010000303.1 GCA_946409885.1 uncultured Clostridia bacterium
TCGGGATACCGGACCTTCTCTCCTATATGAAAGGCTGCCTGAATTGGGCGGACTTCGCCATGGTGATCGGGCTGACGCTTTTGGTAACTGGCGTCGGGATTCTGATTCCGCACATCACCAAAACCCTGTCCGGCTTCGTGCTGGAGAGCGGGAACAGCCTGATTCTGTGGAGCACCGCGCTCTTTATGCTGTGCATCCTCGTTTCCTCCCAACTCCTCACGGCGTCGCGGGAGCTCGCCATGGCGAGGATTCAGACCAAGGTCGCGGTGCCGATGGAGGCGGCGATGATGGCGCGGCTCATGAGCCTGCCCACGCCCTTCTTCCGGAGGTACAGCGCCGGCGAGCTGGCAAGCCGCTCGGGAGCGGTCAACAAGCTCTGTACGCTTCTGCTGGGCGGCGTGTTCTCCACGGGCGTTACGGCAATTATTTCGCTTCTTTACATCAATCAAATCTTCTCCTACGCCCCGGCGCTGGGCTTCCCGGCGCTGGCCGTCAATCTCGTGATGGTCGCCGTCACGGTGCTGACCGGCTTTCTGAAAGTGAAAGAGGCGCGGGAATACATGAAGGGCGCCGCGGAGGAATCCGGCGTCAGCTACGCTATCCTTTCCGGCATCCAGAAAATCAAGCTCTCCGGCGCGGAGAAGCGCGCCTTTGCGAAATGGGCGAAGATTTACGCCTCCGGCGCGGAAATCGAATATAACCCGCCGCTGTTTTTGAAGATCAATTCGGCCATCACGCTGGCGGTCTCCCTGTTCGGCACGGTCCTTCTATATTATCTTGCAGCGACCAGCGGCGTCAGCCCCTCGGCCTACCTCGCTTTCACCGCCGCCTACGGCACGGTCACGGGCGCGTTTACCGCGTTTTCCGGCATCGCCACCTCCGCCGCGCAGATCAAGCCGATTCTGGAGATGGCAGAGCCGATTTTGCAAACGGAGCCGGAAACGGCGGAGGGTCGGGAGATCGTGACGAAGCTCTCCGGCAGTATCGAGCTCGCCAATATCTCCTTCCGCTATTACGACACGCAGCCCTATGTGATAAACGGCCTGAACTTGAAGATCAGGTCAGGCGAGTACGTCGCCATCGTCGGCAAGACGGGCTGCGGCAAATCGACGCTTCTGCGCCTCCTGCTCGGCTTTGAGACGCCGGAAAAGGGCGCGATCTACTACGACCGCAAGGACCTGCGCTCCCTTGACCTCGGTTCGCTGCGCCGCAAGATGGGCGTGGTGACCCAGGACGGCAGCCTCTTCCACGGGGACATTTATTCCAACATCACCGTCTCCGCGCCCCACCTTTCGCTCGACGACGCCTGGGACGCCGCGGAAAAGGCGGGCATCGCGGACGACATCCGCGCCATGCCCATGGGAATGCACACCTTTTTGAGTGAAGGTCAGGGCGGCATCTCCGGCGGGCAGAAGCAGCGCATCATGATCGCCCGCGCCATCGCGCCGAAGCCGAAGATTTTGCTTTTCGACGAGGCGACCAGCGCCCTCGACAACAAGACGCAGAAGCAGGTGGCAGACGCCCTCGCGGGACTGGATTGCACCCGCGTGGTGATCGCCCATCGGCTTTCCACCGTGAAGGACTGCGACCGCATCGTCGTCCTCGACGGCGGCAGGATCATCGAGGAAGGAACCTACGACGAACTGACAAACAAGGGCGGCTTCTTTGCCGAGCTGGTGGAGCGCCAGCGGATCGACTGAATCTGTCCGACCTTTCCGCATGAGCGGAGCGTTCACGCGAAAACATTTTTTCAAAAAACCATTGCCAAAAATCAAAGTGCTTCGGCTATATAAGTAGACGGAAAAGGAGCGAGGTGATGCAAATGAACATGGAAAAGCTGCTGGCAGGGCTATTCGATTTTCAGAAATTTGAGAAGGAACCGGCTCTGCAAAGCGTGATCGACGAGGTTGAGGCGCGGTACTTTTGCGCGGAGCTCTCCGACAATGCATTGGATACGCTCTCGGCGGCCGGCGACCCGTTTTCGCAGCCGCCCGACCCAAAGGAAAGAGATCGGAAAACGTGACGGCGCTGACGCAAGGCGAGATCTACGCCGCCTACCGGGAAAAGGTACTCTCCTACCTCAGCGGGAAAATGGAAAGCCCGGAGGACGCGGAGGATCTGTGCGAGGAAGTCTTTGAGCAGGTTTGCCGTTCGCTCCCCCGATTTGAGGGAAAATCGTCCCTTTCCACATGGATCTACCGAATTACCCGATACACTTTGATTGACTATTACCGCACGAAACGTACTGCCGAACCGCTCACTGAGGAGCTTGCGGCCCCGGATGATTTGGAGGAAGACTTCATCCGCAGGGAAACGCTGGAGCGTCTGGCTTTCGCGCTGAAAGCCCTGCAGCCGGAGGAACGGGATATTATCGTTCTGCGCTATTACAGAGGGAAAACGCTGACAGAAATATCTCGGCTCACCGGCATCAGCTACGGTATGGTGAAGGTGAAGCACAAAAAAACGCTGGAGACCTTGCGTTCCCAGCTTATGTAAAGAACCCTCGGGTTTCTATGTCGGAAAACAATTCCGCTTTGAAATAAAAACAAAAGCTCAAAGTCTGAAAGGAGTAAACACCATGAAGAACAGAAAAAAGCAGATCGAGAAGATGGCCCAAGAGGCTGTGAAGAAGGCATCCGAAGCGGTCAAGAGCGCCAACGACGCCCTGACCGAGGCCCAGACCGCTCTTCGTGTCATGGAGGAGCTCTCCGACGATGACCTGGATCAGGTCGCCGGCGGGGCGAATCCCTTTGGGGAGGACCTGCCCTATGTCCCGCCTCAGCCCATCGGCGATAAAGATCGGCCTGATATGTGAATCTGTGATTATTATCAGTAAGGAGTCGATTCCCTATGAGACGATTTTGTAAAAGATCGCTGGCCGTGCTGCTTGCCGTCCTGATTCTGTTCGGGACCTGCGAGGCGGGCGTGGCCTACGCCGTGGACGAGATCGACAAGGCGATCAATCCGGCGGAGCAGATCGAGCTGACCGTGCCGGAGGCGTTCGCGGACGGTGAAAACTGGTTCTTCATCGCCAACGCCGACTGGAGCGCCGGCGAAAAGAGCGGCGAAAAGCTCTACATCCCAATCCAGCGGGCAGGCGACCTGGATTCTGAGGCCGATGTGACCCTGAAGGTCATCGACCTGTCCGCCAAGCACGACGTGAACTACACCGTGGAGGTCTATAAGGAAAAGGTCACGCCGGAGACCGCCATCGCGGATCTCTCCATGGTGGAGCTGGCCCAGAACGCCGACGGGCAGGAAGAAGTCCAGCTGGGCAGCGAGAACGACATGGGCCAGGTCCTCTATGAGGTCGGCGGCGCGGACATCGTGGACGGTGAGGGCAGTGTGGTCGGCAGCATCAGCGCCACCCCGATGGACGAGAACGGCAATCCCATCCCCGAGCCGGAGGCCGAAACTGCGGCGGATGAGCCGGAGACCGAAACCGCGGCGGACGACG
>CAMJYF010000304.1 GCA_946409885.1 uncultured Clostridia bacterium
ACGGACTCGGTACCGGCGAGGTCCGTATGATCTATTATCCGAACGGAGCGCCTTCGGCTTTCAGAAACGTCGCCGCGCACACGATGTATGCCGCACAGTGGCATCCGAAGAATGCCGAAAGAGACGACTATGTTTCCGCAAAGGATTTCTGGTACAACGGACAGGGCAAGCCCGTTATCAACTACGAGGGCAGATACTGCTATCTCTGGACGAAAAATTTCGGCGCAAGATGCCAGGGCTGGGCAAGCTTTCTCAGCGGAATGAGAGGCGCTTCATGGGGAGCCCATCCGACGTGGCTGTTCAACTCGACTGCCGACATGTACGGTGATACCGATGACAGCGTGGATCTTGTCAGAGTTGAGGAGAAAAAGGATATAACTTGGGAAACCGCGCTTGAAATGCCGTCCTCCTATCAGTTGGGCTATATGCGTCAGTTTATGGAGAGCATCGAGTGGTACGACCTCATACCGCGTTTCAATAACCTCGCCTATTTCGTGCCGTCCGCGAACGTCTACGCGTACTGCGCGAGCAACAAGGCGAATACGGAAATGGTCCTTTACTTCTATTCCTTCTCCGATCCCTCGGTGGCGGAGAGAGTCAACACCGAAAAATACGGCGGCGTGCTGACCGGCACGGTGGGCAGCCTGATCCCCTTTGCAGAGTACACCTATCAGTGGTTCAACCCCATCACGGGCGAATACGGCGAAGAAGGCTCCTTCAAGGCCTCCGCCTTCGGCACCTGGTACGCGGGCGTCCGTCCCGACGATACGGATTACGTGCTGCTGATCCAAAAAGCGTAAACCAGCAAAAAAAAAGAGACAGGAGAGCATCAGTATGAAGACGAAACCGGAAATCAAAGAACGTGCCGCCGCCCTCGTCCGGCAGATGACGCTGGAAGAAAAACTGCGCCTGATCGTGGAGACCGCCGAGGCGGTGGAACGGCTGGGCATCCCTAAATACTACCACGGCAACGAGGCGCTGCACGGCGTGGTGCGGCCGGGTAAATTCACCGTCTTTCCCCAGGCCATCGCCTTCGGGGCCATGTTTGACGACGCGTTTCTGGAAGAGATCGCGGACGCCATCTCCACCGAGGCCCGCGCCAAGTATTTCTTTGGCGAGCAGGAGGAAAACGGCGGCAAGCCCTACGATGGCCTGTATAACGGCCTGCTGACCTTCTGGAGCCCGGACCTGAACCTGGCCCGGGACCCCCGCTGGGGCCGGACCGCCGAAACCTACGGCGAGGACCCCTATCTTGCCGGCAAAAACGGCGCGGCCTTTGTGCGGGGCATTCAGGGCAAGGACGACAGATATATCAAGGCAGTGGCGACGCCCAAGCACTTCACCGCCAACAACGAGGAGCACAACCGCTTTTCCTGCAACGCGGTGATGAGCGAAAAGACCTTCCGGGAGTACCATCTGGAGCCCTTCCGCATGGCGGTGCAGGAGGGCCATGCGGAGGCGGTCATGGCGGCGTATAACGCCATCAACGGCGTGCCCTGCCATGAAAACAAACGGATGCTGACGGATATCCTCCGGGGGGAATGGGGCTTTGACGGCTATGTCACCTCCGACTGCGGGGGCGTGAGCAGCCTGTGGAATTCCCACCACAAGGAGCCGGACGAGGTCTCCGCCGCGGCCGCCGCCCTGAACGCGGGCGTGGACCATGAATGCAGCGATCATTTCTTTAAGCGGTACCTGCCGGAGGCGCTGGAAAAGGGCCTGGTGATGCGGGAGCGGATCGACGAGGCCGTCACCCGGGTGCTGACCGCGCGCATCAAGGCCGGTCAGCTGGACCCGCCGGAAAGCTTACCCTGGTACAGCACCCCCTTTTCCGTCATCGGCTGCGAAAAGCACGGGCAGATGGCCTATCAGGCGGCCGTCAAATCGGCGGTGCTGCTGAAAAACAACGGCGTCCTTCCCCTAAAGGAGAAAGATATCACCGTGGCGGTGTGCGGCAACAATGCGGATATCGCCCAGTTCGGCGATTACTCCGGCGTGCCGGTCCATCCCCCCGTCACCCCGCTGCAGGGCCTTCGCGCTTATCAGAACGTCAACGTCCTGTACGCGCCGTGGCGGTTCACCGAAACCGGCGAGGACTACAAGACCGTCCCCGCGGCGTATCTTTCCCATAACGGCGAGCCCGGCGCGTTGGGCAGCTATTACGACAACGCCGCCTTTGCCGGCATCCCCAAAACCCGCCGCGACCCGGCGCTGGATTTCAAGTGGGACGACCAGATGCCGGACCCGCTGATCACCACCCCCGCCTTTTCCATCCTCTGGCGGGGCGAGATCGAAGCGCCCTATACCGGCGTTTACCGGTTCGGCGTCCGCGCCGCGGGCACGGCCAAATGCACCCCGCCGGAGCTGATCCTGAGGGGCGGCGACCTGGACGGCGCCGAGGCCGTCCGGCTGAAGCGGGGCGAGAAGGTGGATTTCCTGCTGCGCTTTGTCAAAAACACGGATAAACCCGCCTGCACCCTCACCTGGCAGATCACGCCGGACGAGGCGGCGGACGATATCTTCGCCCCCGAAACCGCTGCCGCCGCCAAAGCGGACGCGGTGATCGCGGTGGTGGGCCTTGGCATGGAATACGAGCGGGAGGGCCGGGACAAGACGGACCTCTCCCTGCCGAAGGAGCAGATCGCCCTGCTGAAAAAGCTGAAGGCGGTCAACCCCAACCTGATCGTGGTGCTGGAAAACGGCAGCGCCGTGGCCATTCCGTGGATCGCGGAAAACGCCGCCGCCATTCTGGAGATCTGGTACCCCGGCGAGCGGGGCGGCACGGCCCTTGCGGACCTGCTGTTCGGCAAGGTGTCCCCCTCCGGCCGGCTGCCGCTGGCCTTCCCGGTAAAAACGGAAGACCTGCCCCCCTTTGACGACTATGAGATGAACCACGGCCGCACCTATATGTACCGAAAGGTAAAGCCCCTGTATGATTTCGGCTTCGGCCTGTCCTACACCCGTTTCGCCTATTCCGGTCTGTGTCAGACGGAAACCGGCGTGGCCGTAACGGTGACCAACGTGGGCGAAAGGGAAGCGGACGAGGTGGCGCAGCTGTACATCGATTCCGCCGGTCTGCCGGACCAGCCCCGCCTGCGCCTGAAGGGCTTCCAACGGATCCACCTGCAACCGGGGGAGGCCAAAACGGTGGCCTTCCCGCTGGATGACGAGCGCTTTTCCCTCTTCGGGGAGGACGGCGTCCGCCGGGTGTACCCCGGCACGTATACCGTGTACGTGGACGGCCATCTGCCGGACGAGGCTTCCTGCCGTCTGGCAATGACCCGTTGAACAAGGAGAGCGGATATATGACAACAGACCTGAACAGGGAGCGTTTCAACAGCCCCCTCAATGACGTACCCCGCCCGGAATACCCCCGCCCGCAGTTTGTACGGGAGGGGTGGATGAACCTGAACGGGCCGTGGGAGTTCCTCTTGGATTTCGGCAATTCGGTCATGGC
>CAMJYF010000305.1 GCA_946409885.1 uncultured Clostridia bacterium
CCACGCGGCAGGCCGCGGCGTACCCCGCCGCGCCGGTGCCGACGACGATCACGTCATAAGTGAGATAATCCGTAGTAATCACCGCTTTTTTTACGTTTAAAAAAGACGCGTCGGCCGCAGGGGGACGATGCGCCTTTTGCGCGATCAAAGCCGCTTCAGATGAAAGCCGCCGTCCACGTCGATGGACTGGCCGGTGACGTAGGGCAGGCTGCCGTCGCACAGGCGCAGCACCGCGCAGGCCACGTCCTCCGGCGTGCCCCAGCGGGCCTCCGGCAGCAGGCCGCCCGCGATCAGGCGGTCGTACTTTTCCTTTACCCCGGCGGTCATGTTGGTGGCGATGATGCCGGGGCGCACCTCGTTGACCGGTATGCCGTATTCCGCCAGCCGGTCGGCGAACAGGGCGGTGATCATAGAGACCCCCGCCTTGGAGATACAGTATTCCCCCCGGTTGGCGGAGGCGGCGTAGGCGGACAGGGACGAGATGTTGACGATATGCCCCCGGCAGGGCCCTTCGTTATGGATCATCTCGTTGGCCGCCAGCTGGGTGAGGAACAGGGTGCCCTTGGTGTTGACGTTCATCACCGTATCGTAGCTTTCCTCGGTCATGGCCAGCAGGTCGGCGCGCACCCGGGGGGCCACGCCCGCCACGTTCACCAGCGCGTCGATACGCCCGAAGCGCTCCTTGGCGAAGGCGACGAAGGACCTCCGGTCCTCCGAACAACCAAGATCGCCCACGAAATAGGCAAAATCCCCTTCCGGCGTAAAAGGCAGGTTATCCCGCCTTCCCATCCCGGCTACGGCAAAGCCGTTTTGCAGGAGCTTATTTACCACGGCAAAGCCGATGCCGCCCGCCGCGCCCGTCACCAGGGCCACCTGTTTGTTCATCCGATATCCCCTCTTCCGCCCGTATTTCATTCTTATTATAGCAATACCGGGGGAAATGTCAATCGGGAAATCCAGTCGTCAGCATTTAGTCGTTAGCATTTAGTCGTCAGTCGTTAGAATCACTCCGGGCGATCACATGAAAATCCTAAGGGAAACAACCTTTCTGACGACTGCGGCGCACAGCGCCGCCGCTAACGACCAACGACGCCTACCCATTGCCTGTTTCCGGCGGGACGGCGGTGGACCATTCACGGGGAGCGGCGGAGGTTTCTTCGTCGCCATAGAAATAAGAGGTGGGCGTTTCGCCGCCGCCCTTTTTCTGCTTGCCAAGGGTGCATTCGCTGACGTACATGCCGTCCACCAGGCCGTCTTTGAGGGCGATCGTCCCGGCGGCGGTGGCGCCGTCGAAATGCTGATCCAGGTAAACCGTAAAGGCGTAGGAGCCGTCGCCGTTGGGCCTGAGCCGCACGCCGGGAATCTTTACCTGGTCCGTCAGGCCGTGATCCGCCGCGTTCCGGTCGTAGGAATGATAGCCCCGGTTCATGACGATCCGCTCATAATATCCCTCCGTCACCAGAGGGCGGATGGCGCTGAAATATGCTTCCGACGTCGCCTCGGAAAGATTCCCGCGCCGCAGCTCCTCCGTGAACCGGGTATACCGGCCCCCGTCGTCCGGCGTGAACCAGTGGGTGAGGAACCGCATGACGACAATATCCTCCGTCAGCATGGCGGGGTCGTCCTCCTCCAGACAGGAAAGCCCGTACGCGTTCCCCCGCGTATGGCCGGACCCCGTATCGGGCACCTCAAAGGAAAACATCTCGTTACGGTAGGCATCGCGGCCGGTAACGCGCAGCCCGGACAGGTCCGTCATCCCGTCAAGACAGCGGAGGAATACCCGTTCGTCAGGATCGAAGGTCATATCGCTTTTGGCTTCGTTGTAATGGGTGCAGCAGGTGAGCCCCGTGCCGAAGTCGCCGGTCACCTCGATGTACCGCACGCCCTCCACCGGTACGGTCCAGTACCAGTGGGGGGATTGTTCCTCCCGCGCGTAGTCGCCCACCCTTGTGAGGCGGCACAGGGAGGTCAGCTCCGGCTCCTCGTCGGGGCGGCGGACGAAGGTACCGTAAAAGAAGACGTTGGGCCGGATCTGAAAAATGACGGAATCCAAGCGCCAGCCCTGCGCATAGGTACTCAGCTCCGTTACGCCGTAGGAGGCGTGATCCGGCGTCGCGTTCCGGTACAGGGCCGGGGCGTAAGCCCGGGCGTATTGCCACAGATAATCGTAGGGGACGTTATCCGCCGGGCCGTAATCCCGCGTGGTTTTGCCGTGCCCCTCGATCATGTGCCCGTCGTCGTCCAGCGTGACGGTGAAGGGGGCCATGCGGCTGGCCTTTTCGGGGGTGACAACGGGGTCGAGATAGACCCGGCCGGAACGGTAGACGGCGTTCCAGGCGGTCTGCCGCCGGAAGGAAGAGGGGGTGGTTAAAAAGCAGAAGGCGATGGCGGCAGCGGCCAGCAGGGCGGCCACGATCAGCCACACCGCCGGTTTTTTGTAGCTGAGCACGCTTTTAATGCGGGCCTTTACGCCCACCTCCCCAAAGGCCAGCGGACAGGCGGCAACGCCCCGCGCGGGGGCGGCGCAGGCAAGAAGGGCCTCGGAATAGGCCTTTTTCAGCGGTGCGCCGCCGTCCCGGATCACCTTTTCGTCGCAGGCCAGCTCGATATCCCGGCACAGCAGTGCATAAGCCGCCCACACCAGCGGGTTGAACCAGTGGACCGCCAGCAGCAGAAAACCCAGCGGCTTCCACCAGTGGTCTTTGCGCTTCAGGTGCGCCCGCTCGTGGGCCAGGATGGCCGGGTAATGCTCTTCCGCCAGCGCGGAGGGCAGGTAGATTCTGGGGCGCAGCACCCCTAAAATGAAGGGGGACGCCACGCCGTCGCAGAGGTACACGCCCTTTTCCAGGGGAACGGAGGCCCTCACCCGGCGGCGGAACCGCCAGAAGGAAAACAGCAGATAGGCCAGCAGGGCCGCGCAGCCGCAGGCCCACACCGTGCCGAAAAGGGCGGCGGGACCGACGCGCCGCGCCTGTTCCGCCAGCGCCGGGCTTTGGGAGACCGCCGTGAACGTCCGCTGGATGGCAAAATTGGCCGCGTTATCCACCGCCGCCACGCCGCTGCTGAACGATGGCGCCTGAAAAACCTCCCCGGCGGTTTCGATCTGGTCCACCCCCATGCGCGGGGCCAGGCTGAAGGGGTTGGGCGGCGTGATCGGCAGCGCCAGCCGCAGCGCGGGCAGCGCCCACAGCAGACACAGCGCCCACCGGGGCGCCCGCCGCAGTATTTTCCGGATCAGCATGACCGCCAGAATGGCCACCCCCGCCGCGGCGCTCATGTCCAGCAGAGACAGAAACACGTCGCCGACGGTATCCATCAACCCGTAAATGACACTCGGTAGATTCATTTTCGTCCTCCTTTGGCGTAAGAGAGGCAAACTGTCGTAAGTCGTGAGTCGTAAGTCGTAAGTCGTGAGTCGTAAGTCGTAAG
>CAMJYF010000306.1 GCA_946409885.1 uncultured Clostridia bacterium
CTGTTCCCGGTGTACGACAACGCGGGCCTGCTGCCCGCTTCGCAGGAGGAGGACGGTTACCTGCGCAAGCCGGTGTTTGACGTGTCCGTGAAAGCCCACAAGCAGAACACCTTCTCCCGGGCCGCCCAGAACCAGGACGCGCTGAACTTTTACCAGCTGGGCTTTTTCGATCAGCTCCAGGCAGGCCAGGGATTCCTTGGCCTGCCTGGAGCTGATCGACATCGACAACAAGGAAAAGATCGTCAGCGTGATACGGAAGAACGGGGAGGAGTACGCGGGACAAACGGTGAACGCGGACGCCTACGGGCAGGTGAGGATATGAGGAATTAGCAATGTGCAATGTGCAATGTCGGGACCTGCGGTCGGCATTACATAGGGATCAGCAGATCCTATCTGCCGTTGCTGATTGACAATTGCTAATTGCTAATTGCTAATTGAAAAAAGGGGGGGTGATTTTATGACGACTGTGACGATCGCGCCGTTGGCGGAGGGGTATCTGTTTGAATGCAGCGGCCACGCCGGGTACGGGGAAGAGGGGCACGACCTGGTGTGCGCCGGGGCCAGCGCCCTGTGTATGGCGCTGGAGGCCATGGCGGAGGGGCTGACGGACGAGGGCCGCGCGCGGGTGGAGCGCAAATACGCCTCTGACGGGTTTTTTTCGCTGGAGATCCTTCCCGCGCCGGACGACGCCTTCGCCGCCGAGCGCCTGCGTGCGGTGATGGATACCGTGGCGGCAGGCTTTGCGGCCATCGAGGAGGGGTATCCGGAGTTTTTGAAGGTGGAAGGGTGATGTGAGGCAGTAGCACGGCGCCTTGCGCCGTTGCAGAGCGGAGTGCGGAGAGCGGAGTGCGGAGAGATCTTGGGCGGGGCGGTGGATGACGTTGGCTGGGGCGGTGAGGAGGGGTGGGAGGGATGGTACTTGTTTGGGAATCGATGAATGGAAGGAGGTGAGACGATGAAGAGAGCGATTTGGCATCTGCGGTTTTTTGACGGGGCCGGACAGGCGTCCGCCGGGGAAGCCGGCGCGGCGGAAGCGGAAAGCGGCCGCGCCCCCTCCGCCGGAACGGCCGGTCAGGAGACGAAGCGGCCCGCGGCAGACGGGAAGGACGCGGCGACGGACGGGAAGAAAGCGGAGAAGACTTCCGCCGGAACGGCGGCCGACGGCGCGAAGGCGGCGGGACCTGAGGAGAAAAACGCCGACGGAACGGGCGGTTCTGCCGCCGGGCCGGAGGGAAGAACGGCGGAAGCGGAACCCCTGCCCGACGGGGGCGAGCTGCTGCGCAAGGCAGCGGCGGCCCTGCGGCTGAAGGCGGCGGCCCGCACGGCGCGCCTTTGGGAAGAGGAGGCGGCGGCGCTGCAGGAGATCTACCCGGATTTTTCACTGGAAAAGGCGCTGCGCGGCGACAGGGGCTTTACGGCGCTGTTGAAGGCCGGCGCGCCGGTGCGGCTGGCCTATGAGGCGGCCCATCTGGAGGAGATCATGGCTGCCGCCATGCGCCACGCCGCCCGCGAGGCGGGCCGCCGGATGGCCCGTACCGTGGCGGCGGACGCCGCCCGGCCCCGGGAGAACCCGGTGCTGGACCGGGCGACCGGCATGACCAAAAAGGACGTGTCCTCGCTGACCGAAAAGGAGATCCTGAAGATCCTGCGGCAGGTGGGCAACGGCGAAAAAGTAGTATTCTGAGGAACGGCCGGGGAAGACCGTTCCGGGAATAAAAAAACAAAAAGAAAAGGAGATTTTGCATGAATCACATCAGAAGAAACGAGACCGGCAAAGCGGTGCGCAGCCTGCGTCATTTCGCGGCGGGGGCCGTGCTGAACACCACCGGCGGCACGATGGAAAACGGCGTTGTGACGGACGGCAACGCGCTTTCCGCCGAAATGAAGACCTTTTACGACAAGACCCTGATCACCCTGGCGGGGGCCAACCTGATCCACGAGCAGTTCGGCCAGAAGCGCCCCATCCCCCGCAACGGCGGCAAAACCATTGAGTTCCGCAAGTTCAGCAAGCTGCCCAAGGCGCTGACCGCCATTACCGAGGGCGTGACCCCCAACGGCAGCAAGCTGAACGTCAGCGCCGTCACCTGCACCGTGGACCAGTACGGCGACTACGTGGAGCAGACGGACATGCTGGAGCTGACCGCCGTGGACAACACCATTGTGGAGGCCACCAAGGAGCTGGCCTCCCAGGCGGGCCTGACGCTGGATACCGTGGTGCGCAACGAGCTGGTGGGCGGCACCAACGTGATGTACGCCCCCAAGGTGACCGGCGGCACGGAGACGGAGATCACCTCCCGCGCCGATATCACCGCCGACTGCCGCCTGCGGGTGAAGGACGTGTTCAAGGCCGCCGCGGAGCTGAAGGCCGTGAACGCCCCCAAAATCGACGGGTACTATGTGGCGGTCATCCATCCCTACGTGGCCTACGACCTGATGCAGGACGCCAAGGAGCAGTGGATCGGCATTCAGAAATACGCCGCGCCGGATAAGCTGCTGAAGGGCGAGATCGGCACCCTGGGCGGCGTGCGCTTTGTGGAATCCACCGAGGCGAAGGTCTACGGCCCCGCCGTCATCTCCGACGGCAAAAGCCGCCTGACCGTAAAGACCGCCCTCACCGAGGCGGGCTCCTCCGTCACCGTAAAGGAGATCCTGACGGCCGGTACCTATTCCGGCAGCAAAAAGATCCCCGTGTACGTGAACGGCGAGGCCAACTTTATCACCGCCATTGCCAACAACGGCAGCTACTCCACCCTGACGCTGGAAAGCAGCGTTTCCGTGGCCAACGGCGCGGCGGGCAACCTCATCTGCGGCAGGGGCGGCGGCAAGGACGGCTCCGCGGTGTTCTGCACCCTGTTTCTGGGCGAGAACGCCTACGGCGTGACCGACGTGGAAGGCGGCGGCCTGGAGCACATCGTCAAGCAGCGCGGCTACGGCAACGACCCGCTGAACCAGCGTTCCTCCGTGGGCTGGAAAGCCACCAAGGTGGCCAAGCGCCTGGTGGAGGAGTATATGATCCGCTTTGAGAGCGGCTCGGAGTTTTCCGCCACGGCGGAGGAGAATTGAGTCGGAAGTCGGAAGTCGGAAGTCGGAAGTCGTGAGTCGTAAGTCGTAAGACGCGGAGCGGACTGACGGGTGGGAAGAGCCGCCTGAGAGGGAGGGCCTCAGGCGGAAAGAATGACAGAAAGGAGCAAGAAACGATGAAAGCAAGCGAGAAGAAGGAGACCGGCGAGGTGCTGGAGGAGGTATTCATCCCCAAAACGAGCAAGCACGACGACGCCCAGTACGTGGCGGTGAACGGCAGACGCCTGCTGGTAAAAAAGGGCGAGACGGTGCGTCTGCCCGCGGCCTTCGCGGAGGTGATCCGCAATTCCGAGGCCGCCGCGGCCAGGGCGGAGAGCTTTATTGAATCCGTTTGCGCGGAAGGGTAAA
>CAMJYF010000307.1 GCA_946409885.1 uncultured Clostridia bacterium
AACGGCGGGACAGGCGGCCGCGACGCCGTTCCACCCGGTCACGGCCGCTTCAAAAGAAACGGGCGTGTCCGTGGTCAGACAGGACGGGGCCGCGCAGACGAAATCAAGAGACTGCGATTGCAGAAACGCCGAAAGCGCCTCCGCCTGCTTCCCCTGTGGCAGGGATGAAAACGCGCAGCCGAACCAGACGCCCGGGGAACTCCCTTTCAGATATGAGCGGACCGCCGCGGCGGCGTCATAAAAAGAGTCGGAGATATTTCCGCCGGTGGGCGCGAACAGCAGCGCGTCGACTGAGATACCGGAAAGATAACGGTCCACGCGGTCCGGCCGCAGCAGGCCGTTTTCAACCAGCAGACCGTCCTCCACCACCATGACTGTATTCCACCCGGCGTTTTCCGCCAGCAAAACCGCAAAGGCGGCGGGATCGAAGGCGGTTCCGTCCGCGCGGGTCATCCCGGCAAACCGTTCAGTGGGATCCGGCAGGAGAAAAACCGTATCGGGATCAAAATTCTTATAATAGAGGAACAGCTCGTTCATGGCGGCGGCCGCCGCCTCGGCGCTGTCGGCGGGCACGTCCGAAGACAGGTCCAGTGTAACGCCGCGCAGCCTGCCGGAAAGACCGCCGGCTTCCGTTTGGTCGGAGACCGTTTCTCCCACGAGCCTTTCGGTGTGAGTGACGGACTCGGCGGACGCTTTTTCCGGCGTATCGATCTCGATTGACGGTTTGGGAAAAGAGCGTATGGCAACCACGGCCCCCGCGATAAGCAGAGCGCCGAGAATGGAAAATATAACAATAAGAGCCCCGTGGCGGCGCTTATTCATCGCCGTCCCCCGGATCGTTCTCATCGGATTTCCGTTTCATTTCCAGCACCGACGTTTTTACGTCCACCCGGTCGTAGAACTCCTTGAACCGGATGGAGAAATTGACCAGCCGCTCGCAATGCTTGCAGTAGAACAACGCGGCAAAGGACTGGTTGACGTTTTTCCAGTCGCTGAGGCGCTTCATGGGGGCCCCGCAGACGGAGCAGTCGCACTTCATCTTCGACCGGTCGATCTTGGGGCTGTTGATATTGGTGATAACGGAGGATTTGAACAGCAGCTTCTGGTAGAACGCCCTGTCGCAGATGACGGCGGTGTTCAGCAGGTGATCCCGGTTGAAGCACTTTTTGAGACAGCGCAGGCCCAGAAGGCTGTCCTCCAGCGCCCGGTGGAATTTACAGTGGGATACGTCGATGCCCATCTCCACCGCGGCGTTCACCAGGCCGATCTGCTGGTTGCCCGCGTTGACGATGAACTCCTGGCAGTATTTCTGCAGGTCCATGTACTGCGTCAGGAACGGGATGCCGTTGATGCCGCAGAACATGCTGAAATTGTCGTGCAGCACCCGGATATCCGAATTGCCCCAGGACATAAAGATGCAGTTGCGCCCGCCGATCCATTTGGCAAAATCGGAAACCGCCCGCTGGAAGGTCACGCCGGAGTACATATCCTCATTGGTGATGTGCGTCAGGTTCTTTACCCGTCCGCTGAGCTTTTTGATCAGCTGCGACTTGATGATGACAGAAAAGGTGTCGATGACCTCCAGCTCCTCATCCGCCATCACCGCGCCGATCTCCAGCACCTCGTTGACGAAGCATTTTTTGTATTTGTTATAGGAATTGTTCCATTCCAGGTCCATGATCACGTAAAACATCCGGTCTCATTCCCCCTTGTTTTGCATCGTTTTTCGTTTCAGCGCCTGCTGCGCCTTAAAAAGCCTTTTTCTGCGGGCGGTTTGCTCTTCCGCAGCCGGCAGGAAAACGCCGTTCCGTTCTTCCAGCACGCTGCCTTCCCGCGCGCCATCCGGCAGGACGGACGCACTGACCCGCGCCGTTTCGCCTGTTTCCTTTTGCAGCACCGCGAAAGCGCCCTCCAGGCGGTCCACATACCACTTCATCGTTCGGTCCTCACGTGCAGCCTTCGGCCGTCGCCGTAAAACAGCACTGTGCCGTCGGTATCCGTCCGGCAGGTTTCGGCGCCGCATTTTTTCAGCATCTCCAGCGTGTGCGCGTCGGGATGGCCGTAGGGATTGTCCGCGCCGCAGGAGATAACGGCGTACTCCGGCGAGACCGCCTTCAGGAACGCCGCCCCGGTGGCGCTGCCGCTGCCGTGGTGGCCCACCTTCAGCACGTCGGAGACGATCTGGGGCGAACCCTCCAAAATCTGCTTTTCCACCTCCTGCGAGGCGTCCCCCGTAAAGAGGAAGGAAGTGTTTTTATACACCGCCCGCACCACGACGGACATATCGTTATAGTCGTCGGTCTCCGCCAGCGGGGCCAGCACGTTGAGCGAAAGCGGGCCGAAATTGTAATTTTCGCCGCCTTTCACAAACAGCACCTCCGCCTGGGAAGCGGCCACCGCGTCCAGCAGGTCCTCGTAATTCTTGGTGGTGGGGATGTTCAGCTCGCTGAATTCCGTCATCATGACGGCGCCTACCGGGAAACGGCCCATCAGGTACGGCGCCGCGCCGATATGATCGGAATGGGGGTGCGTGAGGATATAGCAATCGATGGCGGACACGCCCATCTGATTCAGGTACCGTTCCACCTTTACGCCGTTTTCCGCTTCGCCGCCGTCGATCAGCACCACCGTATCTTCGCACCGGAGCAGCTCGCAGTCCCCCTGGCCCACGTCGATAAAGGCCACGTTCAGCGGACTTTTCTCCGGCGCCGCCTCTTTGGCGGTACCCACCAGATAGACGATCAGGCATACGACGATCGTCACCACCGCCAGCCCGAAGGCCAGCAGCTTTTTCTTGTCAACGCCTCTTTTTTTGCGCATAACCTTTTCCTCTCTGCTGCCGTCCGCCCCCGCGCGGACCGGAACGTGCCGCGCCGCCATGGGGCAGATGGACCAGGCACTCCGGGCCGGGGCCGATCAGATCCGTCCGGCGGGCCAGCCGCAGCGCCTTTGCCACCAGTTCCCGGTTGGCGGGGAGGTAATACTGCATCAGCGCCCGCTGCATGGCCTTTTCCTCCGCCGATTTCGCCACATACACCGGCTGCAGCGTATAGGGATCCAGCTCCGTATAAAACATGGCGGTGGAGATGGTGCCGGGGGTGGGATAGAAATCCTGCACCTGCTCCGGATGCAGGTTTTGCTGTTTGATGAACAGGGCCAGCTCCACCGCGTCCGACAGCGTCGAACCCGGGTGGGAGGACATCAGATACGGGATGACGTACTGCTCCTTGCCCATTTTTTTTGTCAGATCAAAGTATTTTTTGGCGAACCGCAGATAGGCCTCGATGTGGGGCTTGCCCATCTTGTCCAGCACGGCGGCGGAACAGTGCTCCGGCGCCACCTTCAGCTGGCCGCTGATATGATAACGCACCAGCTCCCGGAAAAACTCGTCAGAACGGTCCAGCAGCAGATAGTCGAACCGGATGCCG
>CAMJYF010000308.1 GCA_946409885.1 uncultured Clostridia bacterium
CGTACATAACGGCGTCGATGGCCGTAAAGCGGATCAGCACCGAGTGCAGCCCCACGCCAAGCACCAGCCCCAGCAGGATGCCGAAGACGGAGATGAAGACGTTTTCCCGGTAGATATAGCTGCTCACCTCCCGGTCCACAAAGCCCAGCACCTTCAGCGTGGCCAGCTCTCTGGTGCGCTCGATGATGTTGATGTTGGAAAGGTTGTACAGCACGATGAACGCCAGCGCCAGGGCGGAGACGAAGAAAATGAGGATGACCAGCGAAAGCGCGTCGGTGATCTGGCTGATGGAGGTGGTGGTATCGAAGGTGTAGGCCACGGCGGCCACCCCGTCGATCTTCATCAGATCCGTAGCCAGCAGGCCCTTCGCGTTGGAAAGCACGTCCTCCCCCGCGTAGCGGATACCGTCGGAGAGCATTCCCATGGCGTAGCTGTAAACCGGCGGCGCGCCGGTGGCCTGTTCGTACACGGCGGGCGTCATATAGATATAGTGGAAGGTGTAATTTTCCACAATGGCGCTGACGGGGACGGAATAGGAGTGCCCCTCGCCGTCTTTGAAGGAGATCAGCTCGCCCACCTCGGTACGGGTGTCCTTTGCCAGCTTTTCGGTGATGATGGCGCCGGTGTCGTCCAGCGTGTAATGCCGCCCGCCGGTACGGCTGCGCAGGTCAACGTAGGTGTTCAGTTCCGTGGGAACGGCCGGCACCAGTACGTAAACGTCCAGATTCTTGCTGCTGCGGTCGCTGTAGCCCACCATGGATTTCATGGAGATCAGCAGGGCGGACTCCACTCTGGCGTCGTTTTTCGTCTGTGAAAACTCATAGGAAAGCGTATCGGCGCTTTGATTGGTATTGAAGACCACCTCAAAGTCATATTTGGAGATGGCGTTTTCGCCGTACTGCTTTTCCGTGATGGCGCTGATGGAGTTGTACATGCCAAGGCTGGCCAGCAGCAGCGCCGTACAGCCCGCAATGCCCAGCAGCGTCATAAAGAACCGCTGCTTGTTGCGGAATAGGTTCCGCATGGTCACCTTGCGGGAAAAGTTGAGCCGGCTCCAGATAAAGCCGATGTGCTCCAGCAGGATGCGCTTGCCGCTTTTGGGGGCCTTGGGCCGCATCAGCACCGCGGGACGCAGACGCAGCTCCCGCAGGATGGTGAGCATCGTCACAAAGGTGGTGCAGCCCAGGGAGATCAGCAGGCCGATGCCGGCGTATTTCCACGGGAACAGATAGGTGAGGTCCGGCAGGGAATACATGATGCCGTAGGCGGAGTTGATGGCGTAGGGGAATACGGAGATGGACAGCGCCACGCCGATGATCGTTCCGAACAAACAGGCGGAAAGGGAATAGATCACGTATTTCTGCGTGATGGCCCGCGCCGTATAGCCCAGCGCCTTATAGGTGCCCAATAGCACCCGGTCCTCCTCTACCATTCTTGTCATGGTGGTCAGGCAGATCATGGAGGAGATCAGGAAAAAGAAGATGGGGAAGACGTTGGACAGCACCTCGATGTTGTCCACGGACTGGCCGTAGCTGGTGTAGCCGGGGGTGTCGCTGCGGTCGTAGACGTTCCAGCTGACGTTGTCCAGCTTCGCGTACAGTGCCCGGGCGTCGCTGAGCTGCTCCTCCGCCGCCAGCAGGCCCGAATCCAGCGATTCCAGCGCCTCCGCCCGTTTGGCCTTGGCCTTGGCCAGGTTTTCCGGCGCGGCGGCGACCTGCGCCTTCAGCTCGTTCAGCTTCGCTTCCGCCTGCATTCTGGCGGATTGCAGCTCGATGGTGCCGGTCTGGATGTTGAAGCCGGCGGACTGCAGCTCCGAGGTGACGGCGGCCAGTTCGGCTTCGCCCGCGTCCAGCTCGCTTTTGGCCTGGGCCAGCGCCAGGGTGGCGGTGGTGAGGTCCGCCTTTTTTTCCTCCAGCGTGGCGGTCAGCTGATCCAGCTGCGCCTGCTTTTCGTTGATGGTCCTTTCCTGCTGCGCCAGCGAGGCCTTCTGCTGCTCCAGATACGGCGCCAGGGAGGTGGCCACCTCGCCGGCAAGGCCCTGGGTGGTCAACGCGCGCACGGAGTTATACAGATCCGGATAGGTCACCTGCATCATGGTGATGACGGACTGGATCTGCTCGTTGTTATAGGCGTTCTGCTGGGCGTCCACCAGCTGCACCATCACGGATTCGCCGGCGGTGATCAGGGATTGGGTGGTGGCCAGCGCCGCGCGGGCGTTGTCCAGGGAGGTCTGCGCCGTCTGGCACTGGGTGACCACCGCGTCGTACTGGCTTTTGTAGTTGTTCAGTTCGGCGCTTTTTGCCGCGTATTCCTGTCTGGCCAGCAGGATCTGCTGCTGCTTTTGCGCGATGGTCTGCAGGGCGGCGTTGTATTCCGCCGTGTTGTTCTGCAGGGATCCCTGCGCGTCCGCGAAGCGGGTGTTGAATTCCGTCTGCGCTTTTTCCAGCGTCGCGGGGCCGTTGTTGACCAGCTCCTCCAGCGTGGCGATGGTCTCGTCCAGCTCCTTCAGGGAGGCCGTAACGGTGGAGGAGCTGCTTTCGATCTTTTCCTCCGCCTCTGCGATCCGCTGCTCCAGCTCCGGCTTCAGGGATTGCGCCCGCAGCTGCGCCTGCGCGTCGGCGATGCCGTTGATCTCGTCGATCACCGGCTGCACCTTCGCGAAATACTCATCTGAATAGGGCTCCAGTGCGGAAGCGCCCTCCACCGTCACGTAGATCTCGGAATAATAGTCCGCGGTAAAGGCCTCGTCCGGCACATAGATAAACGTGCCCACCTTGCCGCTGCCGATGGTGGTGTTGCCCCGCTCAAAGGAGAGGTAATAGGGCGTGCGTACCACGCCCACAATGGTAAAATCATGGGTGTTCAGGGATTCCAGCTCCGCGGCGCCGTCGCCGGTCAGCGTCAGGGTGCTGCCCAGCCGGAAGCTTTCGGGGGTGGACAGCTCGCTGTCGTCCACCAGGCATTCGTTGACGGAGGTGGGGTAGCGGCCGCTGAGCAGCTCCGGCCGGTTGATATAGGAGCCGTCGTGCAGGCCGCTGAGATAGTCGGCGATCTTCTGCGGGGAGATGCCGTAGGCACGGGTACTGATCTGCGTGCCGTCGATATCCGCGTCGATCTCGCCGTTCACCAGCACCAGCGCGTCGGTGAATTTCTGGCCGGAGACGTACTGCACCCCGTTCAGGGCGCGGATGGCCTCCACGTCCGCGTCGGTAAGCCCCGCCGTGGACTGCACCCGGATATCCATCAAGTTGTTGTTGATAAAATACTCCTCCGCGGTGACGCGCATATCCGGCGCGGTGATCTTGATCCCCACGAAGAACATGGTGCCCACCGCCACGATCAGCATGATGGAGATATAGCGGCTGAAATTCTTTTTGATCGCGCGGAAAGTATCTTTGACAAGTGCGTTTGACAAAGGAA
>CAMJYF010000309.1 GCA_946409885.1 uncultured Clostridia bacterium
TACAGGGCCCAGCGGCCCGTCAGGCCCAGCTCCCGCAGGGAAACGGTCACCCTGCGGTCCGTCTCCGTCAGGTTGAACAGGGCGGCCACGGGGGTGCCGTCCTCCAGCGTGTTCTGCCACACGGCCTCGTCCTTTTCGCACCGGACGGGCAGGGGGCGGGCGCCGTGCTGGTTAATGGCCAGCAGGTCCCGGTTGGTCAGCAGGGACAGGGTAAACTCGTCGTTGTCCCGCATCTCCGCGCCGATCATCAGCGGGGAGCGGAACACGCACCACAGGTTCAGCATGGTGATCTGCTCGTCATGGGTAAAGCGGGTGTAGTGGCTGCCCAGCTTGCGGTGGGTGACCATCAGACGGCCCACGGGCAGCATGTCGCAGTCCGGCCATTTGCCGTCGCCCACGTAGGCGTACCACTGCTCGCACAGGCGGAACATCTCGATCAGCTTGTCACGGCGGTCCCAGAAATCCCCGCTCATGCGCCACAGATCCGCGTTGGCGGCCAGGTGCCGGGCGTGGGCGACGGGCGCGGGGCCGGGGGAGAGGCTCAGCACGATGGAACGGCCGCATTTGTCGATGGCATTTCGCATCAGCTCGATCTCCCGGGCGGCGGAATAGGGGTTGTCCTTCAAAAACTCGGTGTTGGCGATATCGTCCACCTTCACGTAGTCCACGCCCCATTGGGCGAAGAGGGCGAACACGGAATCATAGTATTCCTGCGCGCCTTTTTTATCGGGGTCCACCCCGTACATATCGGTATTCCAGGGGCAGACGGAATACTGGGCGGCGATCTCCCGGGCGGGAATGCCGGTGATGGTCAGCGCCCCGGCATGCACCGCCTGTCGCGGGATGCCCCGCAGCAGATGCACGCCGAATTTCAGCCCCATGCCGTGGATCTGCTCCGCGATGGGGCCGAAGCCCTTTCCCCCCGCCGCGGAGGGAAAGCGGTTTTCCGCCGGGATCAGGCGGGAGTATTCATCCATACACAGGGGGGTAAAGTTGTTGTAATCGGTATCCACGGCGGCGGGCTCGTACCACTGGATGTCGCACACCACGTACTGCCAGCCGTACTCCTTCAGGTGCTCCGCCATATAGGCGGCGTTGCCCAGCAGGTCCTTTTCCGTAATGCCGGCGCCGTAGCAGTCCCAGCTGTTCCAGCCCATGGACGGCGTGGGCGCCGCGGGGATTCTGTTGATCATATCGTTTTCCTTTCGCTCGGTCGTTTTTCCATTTACCTATTATATATCGTATTCCGCCGGATTGTCAACCATATTCCCGCCGCTCTGTACAGCGGAAAGCTTAAAAAAACCTTATAAATAAAACTAATTGATTTTTTAAGTATATTTAAGAATGCAGATATAGAATGAGGACAAATCAAAGGAAAAGACACAGTGAAAGGAGTCTTGATCATGTACGAGAACAATGAATATACCAACTACGGTTATACCCAGAACAGCGCTTCGGAGCAGCCCTCCGGTTATTATCCCTACGCGGGGCAGCCTTCCGCTCCCAAGGCCAAAAAAGCGAAAAAGCACGGCCGGGGCATAAAGACGGTGGCGCTGGCGCTGGCCTGCAGCCTGGTGGGCGGCTGCGCCGGAGCGGCGGCGGTCACGGGCGTGAACGGGCTTTCCTCCGGCAGCGTCACGCTGACCGAAAGCAGCCGTACCCCCGCCACGGTACACGTGGCCTATCAGAACAGCGACAAGCAGATGACGGCGGCGGAGGTTTACGCGGCCAACGTCAACTCCACGGTGGGCGTGACCACCTCGGTGACCACCACCAACTTCTGGGGGATGCGGACCAACGCCGCGGCGGCCGGTTCCGGCTTTATCATCAGCGAGGACGGCTATATCGTCACCAACTACCACGTGGTGGAAAACGGCAGCGAGATCAAGGTGGCCACCTACGACGGCAAAACCTATGACGCCGCGCTGGTGGGCTACGACGAATCCAACGACGTGGCGGTGCTGAAGATCGAAGCCTCCGGCCTGACGCCGGTGGTAATGGGCAGCTCCGACACCCTGAACGTGGGCGACGAGGTGCTGGCCATCGGCAACCCCCTGGGCGAATTGACCTTCTCCCTCACCAAGGGCAGCGTCAGCGCCCTGAACCGGGAGGTGACCCTCTCCTCCAACGTGACCATGAACCTGATCCAGACGGACGCGGCCATCAACTCCGGCAACTCCGGCGGCGCGCTGTTCAACCTGTACGGCGAGGTGGTGGGCATCACCAACGCCAAGTATTCCGGCAGCGGCTCCTCCGCCGAGGCCTCCGTGGATAACATCGGCTTTGCCATCCCCATGGACAGCGTCAAGGGCGTGATCGCGGATATCATCGAAAAAGGCTACGCCTCCAAGCCTTATATCGGCGTGCAGCTTTCCGACGCGGCTGACGCGGCGCTGATTTACAGCGTCACCGAGGGCAGCCCCGCGGCGCAGGCCGGTCTGCAGGCCAACGACATCGTCACCAAGGCCAACGGCGAAAAGATCGCCTCCGCGGACGACCTTACCGCGCTGGTAAAGCGGTTGAGCGTGGGCGACAAGCTGCAGCTGACCGTCACCCGGGGCGGGCAGGAAACGGAGCTGACCGTGACCGTGGGGGAAAAGCCCCAGGAGACCCAGTCCGCCCAGCGGCAGAACGGCGGCGATGACCGCTACAGCGGTGAGGGCGATTCCCGCAACGGCGACAGCTACGAAAACTATGAGGACTATTTCGGCGATTTCTTCGGCTTCCCCTTCGGCTCCTCCGACGGGTACTACAGAGGCTGATCCTCTCCGCAACGGCGCCGGTCCGCATATGGCATCACGCAAAACACCCCCTGACGCATTGGCGCCGGGGGTGTTGGTATAGTGGGGGAAAAGGGGATTTGTCGAGATCTTTCGGATGCGCGCCGCAGGCGTATAATGTAGCGCGGATCAATGATCCGCCCGCAACGCGATTCCGATTTTTGAACGTTTGTATGCAATATACGTTGGTTTTTTAAGTTGTTTTCGATCGGAACGGCTTCGCCGGGCGGATCATTGATCCGCGCTACATGATCTCGACAACCCCCAATTTCCCGCTGCGGTTATGCGTGATCATGGCTGGGGCCGATCTCCATCACCGCCTCCAGCGGCAGGTGGTCGCTGAGGACGCCGGATACGGCGCGGCAGGATCGCACCGTAATATTCCCCCTTGTAAAAACGTAATCGATCTTTCTGTCCGGCGCGTCGGAGGGAAAGGTCAGCAGCGGATCGCCCGGGTCGGCGGCCTTGGCCGCGTCGGCCATATGCTCCCGCAGCCTTGCGATGACAGGGCTGTCCGGCGTCACGTTCAGGTCGCCCATCAGCACCGTATTGCCGTCCCCGAGGTTGTCCAGCACCGTGCGCAGGGCGTTTTCCTGCTCGTCCGGGTTCAGGCCGAAGTGGGTGAT
>CAMJYF010000310.1 GCA_946409885.1 uncultured Clostridia bacterium
TGGTAAAAATTGAACGGGGCATTGTAATTTTTATCACTTTGTTGTATGATGAAACAAAAGAATTTTTTTACAGGAAAGGAAACCTGACATATGGATGCGCCTGTACTGACCCGTTTTGACGTCGCGGCGGAGCTGCCCCGGGGCGAGAACAACCCCCGCAACAGCGAGGGGGATTTTGCCCTGCTGAAGGACGGTTCCGTCCTGTTTGCCTACAGCCGCTACACCGGCAGCGACGCACACGACGACGCGGCCTGCGACGTGGCCGGTCTTCTTTCCACCGACGGCGGCCGTTCGTTCGTTCCGCTGGGGCAGCCGCTGGCCACCGCCGCGGAGCTGCGTACCCAAAACATCATGAGCGTGTCCCTCTGCCGTCTGCCGGACGACACCCTCTGCCTGTTCTATCTGGCCAAATTCGGCCCCCGGTCCGCCGTCTATCTCAAGCGGGCGAAGGAGGGCGGCGGGTTGTCCTTCGGCCCGCCGGAGCTGTGCGTGCCCCAAAAGCGCGATATCTATTACGTCGTCAACAATGCCCGCGTCACCCTTTCCCCCCAGGGGGAGGTGCTGCTCCCGCTGGCGCGCCACGCCATCGTGAACAAAAACGGCCGCCGGTCCGGCGTTTATTTCGGCAGCGCCTGCGTGTGGGCGGGGGACGCCCACGGAAAAAACTGGTACCAAAAATCAAAGGTGCTCACCATGCCCTACCCCGGTCATTCCGGCACCGGTCTGCAGGAGCCGGGGATCGAGCCCCTGCCGGACGGCAGGCTGTACGCCTACTTCCGCACGGACCGCCATTTTCAGTACGAGAGCTTTTCTTCCGACGGCGGCGCGGTCTGGACGCGCCCCGTCCCCTCGGTATTCACCTCGCCGGATTCCCCCATGCTCATCCGGCGCAACCCCTTCAGCGGTCTCTACTACGCCCTGTGGAACCCCATCCCCAACTACAACGGCCGCATCGAGCCCGGCCGCCGGTGGATCAACGCCGGGCGCACCCCCTTCGTGCTGGCGCAAAGCGAAGACGGCGAGCGCTTTTCCCCCTATACGGTGCTGGAGGACGACCCCGGCCACGGCTACTGCTACCCGGCGCTGCACTTCCTCAGCGAAAAGGAATTTCTGCTGTCCTACTGCTGCGGCGGCGAGGAGGACGGCATGTGCCTCACCCGCACCCGCATCCGCCGGGGGACGTTGGGGTGAAGCGCCCTGGCAAAGGGGGATTTGTCGAGCCGTTGGCTCGAGTCGCAAGTCGTAAGTCGTGAGTCGTAAGAAGCCCTTCGGGCGTTCCTGTATTACGTTGAAAATCAAAGGATTTCCATTTTGATTGAGCAACTATTTCTTACGACTTACGACTCACGACTTACGACTGTTTAGCGAGCTGTCGGCTCGCTAAACTTCAATTTGCCTCTCTCTTTTTCCTGCCGAAATGAAAAAAATCACCTCTCTGTTCAGAGAGATTTAAGCGGGAACGGCAATAATTAACACAGAAGGGGGCATTGCGTCCCCGTATCTTACGACAACGGAGGAACCGACTATGCAGATACTGGTTGTGGAAGACGAAAAGCGTCTGGCGGAAGCGCTGGCGCAGATCCTGATCGAAAAAAAATATATGGTGGATATCGCGTCGGATGGCCGCGACGGGCTGGATTACGGCCTCAGCGGCATTTACGACGTGATCATTCTGGACGTGATGCTGCCCAAAATGGACGGCTTTGCCGTGGCCGGCGAGCTGCGCAAAAACAAGATCGACACCCCCATCCTGATGCTCACCGCCAAGGATCAGGTGGCGGATAAGGTAAAGGGGCTGGACGCCGGCGCGGACGACTATATGACCAAGCCCTTCGCGCCGGAGGAGCTGCTGGCCCGGGTGCGGGCGCTGACCCGCCGCCAGGGGGAGGTGGTCATCGACGAGCTGACCTTTGGTGACCTGACCCTGAACCTGGCCACCTGCGACCTGATCTGCGGCGCCAAAAGCGTCCATCTCAACTTCAAGGAGTTCGAGATCATGAAGATCCTGATGCAGAACCCCAACGCGGTCACCACCAAGGACGACCTGATCGTCAAGGTGTGGGGCTACGATTCCAACGCGGTGGATAACAACGTGGAGGTGTATATCTCCTTTCTGCGCAAAAAGATCGAGTTCGTCTCCTCCACCGCGCAGATCTCCTCCCTGCGCAAGATCGGCTACAGGCTTGAGGTAGGGCGGACATGATCAAACAACTGAAACACCGGGTGGTGGCCATCTCCATGGTCCTGGTGCTGGTGGTGCTGCTGCTGTTTTTCTTCACCCTCTTCGGGGCCTTCTCCCTCTACCTCCGCCAGGAGGTCAAGGAGGTGCTGGAGGACAGCGCGGAGGTGGGAGCCTTCAACTTCGTCCCCAGCATCGGCGCCGGGGAAATGGAGGGCTACGGCCTGTATTACGGCAATATCTGCGTGGCGCAGTACAGCCTGATCGATAACTCCGTGCGCATCATGGAGGGCAGCACCGCCTTTCTGGACGACGACCTGCTGGTGCGGGCGGTCTCCGCCGCGGTGGCGGACAACCTGCCCTTTGACGACTCGCCGGAGCTGGGCCTGTTCTACTACCGGGAGGATACGGTCTTCGGCTACAATATCGCCTTTACCAGCAGCGCCATGTACGATTCCTACGTCAGGCAGATGCTGGTGGTGGGCGGCGTGGGCTACGCCATCGCCGCGGCGGTGCTGTACCTTATCACCCTGTTCATGGCCAACCTCAGCTTAAAGCCCGTGGAAAAGGTATGGCGGCAGCAGCAGAATTTCATCGGCGACGCCTCCCACGAGCTGAAAACCCCGCTGACGGTGATCCTCACCAACAGCAACATTCTGATGGCCCACCAGGACGATACCATCCGCCAGCAGCGCAAGTGGCTGGAAAGCACCAACGAGGAGGCCGTCCACATGAAGGACCTGGTGGACAAGCTCCTGATATTGGCCAAAACGGACAACATGCAGCGCAACAAGCTGTTCGCCTCGGTGGATCTCTCCGACCTCACCCTGCGGCTGGCGCTGCAGTTTGAACCGGTGGCCTACGAAAAGGGCGTCGCCATCCATGCGGAGGTGGAGCCCGGCATCGCCATCGTGGGCGACCAGACGGCCCTGAACCAGATCATCCATATCCTGCTGGATAACGCGGTGAAATACGCGGGCATCGGCGGGGAGGTGACCGTCTCGCTGAAGCGCAGGCAGAACAGCGTCTACCTTGTCACCCGCAACACGGGCACGCCCATCCCGCCGGAGGACCTGCCCCACATCTTCGAGCGGTTCTACCGGTCCGATAAGGCACGCACCGCCGGGGGCGGCTACGGCCTGGGCCTTGCCATCTGCAAAAACCTGGCGGAGCTGCACCGGGCGGAGATCACCGCCGCCAGCGACGAAACCAACGGCAC
>CAMJYF010000311.1 GCA_946409885.1 uncultured Clostridia bacterium
TCGGTCTTCAGGACCCTGTTGGGATTGATGCGGATGCCCACGCCCATGGTGGAGGTCACTGCGCAGGAGCGGATGTACTGACCTTTGGCGGCGGCGGGCTTGGCCTTGATGATCGCGTCCATCAGGGTGGCGTAGTTCTCATACAGCTTTTCGGCGCCGAAGGAAGCCTTGCCGATGGGGCAGTGGATGATGTTGGTCTTGTCCAGACGGTACTCGATCTTACCGGCTTTGGCCTCGGTAACCGCCTTGGCCACGTCGGGGGTAACGGTACCGGCCTTGGGGCTGGGCATCAGTCCGCGCGGACCGAGCAGCTTACCGAGACGGCCCACCAGGCCCATCATGTTGGGAGCGGCGATGCACACGTCGAAATCCATGAAGCCGCCCTGGATCTGAGCGACCAGATCCTCAGCGCCCACGATCTCCGCGCCAGCCTCTTTGGCGGCGTCGGCGGCAGCGTCCTTGGCGAACACGCACACACGCACCTTTTTGCCGGTGCCGTTGGGAAGCACGACAGCGCCTCTCACCTGCTGATCGGCGTGACGGGAGTCAACGCCCAGACGGACGTGCACTTCGATGGTCTCGTCGAACTTGGCCTTGGCGGTCTTGACGGCCAGATCCAGCGCGTCGTTCGCCTCGTAAAGGACGGATCTGTCTACCAGCTTTTTGCTGTCAATATACTTTTTACCGTGTTTCATTGTTTGCTACCTCCGCCCGATCAGTCGGCAACCGTAACGCCCATGCTGCGCGCCGTACCGGCGATCATGCTCATAGCGGCTTCCAGAGAAGCGGCGTTGAGGTCGGGCATTTTCTGTTCCGCGATCTTTTTGATCTGCTCTTTCGTGATGGAAGCCACCTTCGTCTTGTTGGGGACGCCGGAAGCCTTGTCGATGCCGCAGGCCTTTTTGATGAGAACGGCGGCGGGGGGAGTCTTCGTAACGAAGGTAAAGGAGCGGTCAGCGTAAACCGTAATGATGACGGGGATGATAAGGCCCATGTCATTCTTGGTTCTCTCGTTGAATTCCTTGGTGAACGCCATAATGTTCACGCCGTGCTGACCAAGCGCGGGACCGACAGGGGGCGAGGGAGTCGCCTTGCCGGCGGGGATCTGAAGCTTGATATAGCCTGTCACTTTTTGTGCCATAACTGCACCTCCAAAAAATGTGGTAGTGGCGGGGATAGAAAAGATTTGTCCCCTCCCACAAATCCCCGTTCAGCGCGGGGATATAAAAGGCCGATGACGGCCTAATTACCAGAATCGGTCAATCGAGGGCGGATTCCACCTGGTCCAGACCGAGCTCCAGGGGAGTATCGCGTCCCATCATGGAGATGATGACGCGGACGGTATCGTTTTCGATATCGATCTTGTCAACGATGCCGGAGAAACCGTCGAACGAGCCGCTGTTGATAGTTACCAGGTCGCCCACCTCGTAACCCACGGTGACGGTCCGCTTTTCCACGCCGAGCTTGATAATCTCGTCTTCCGTAAGCGGAACGGGTTTGCCTTCGGGACCCACAAAGCCGGTGACGCCTCTGGTGTTGCGGATGATGTACCAGACCACGTCCGACATTTTCAGTCCCTGCGTTTTGTCGTCATAGGCGACGGCCACCTTCACAAGCACATAACCGGGGAAAATCTTCCGCACGACTTCTCTTTTTTTGTCGTCCTTGATCTCGGTGACGGTCTCCGTGGGAACGCAGACCTCCAGAATCTGATCCAGCATTCCGCGGTTTTCCGCCGCCTTCATGATGTTGTCGGCTACTTTGTTCTCGTACCCTGAATATGTGTGTACCACATACCATTTATTGTCTTCAAACATGCTTGTCCTCTTAATTCAGTCCGACGGACGGCTTCAGGCCGTCGTCTCCGCTTCCAGCTCCACGCGGGCCGCGGACTCGGTGGTCTCCTCGGCGGTTTCCGCTGTGGTTTCCTCGGCGGCTTCCGCAGTCGTTTCATCCGCGGCGGCTTCCGCTGCCTCGGCGCCTTCCGAAATGGCCTCTTCCAGCGCGGTATCCGCGGTGGTGGCTTCCTCGTCGCCGCCCACGTACTCCGCCAGAGAAACGACGCCCTTTTCGCCCAGGTCAAAGATCTTGGTCAGGCCGAAGTCGATCAGGGCCACAACCGCGCCGATGACGATGATGGTCGCCAGTACCACAAGGCTGTTTTTGATGACCTGCTTGCCCGTAGGCCAAACGACCTTTTTGCATGTACCGGTGAAGTCCTTGAAGAACTTTTTAACGGCGTTGCCCGCTCTGGAAAAGGCAGTGCCCTCTTTTTTGGGCTTGCTCTGCTTGATGCGCTCCTGCTTGGCCTTCCTGGCGGCCTTTTCGGCTTCCTTGGCAGCCTGCAGGGCTTCCTTATCCATGTTTTCTGCCATCTTGCTACAATCCTTTCACAAAGTATCGGTCGCACCGCGCGCAGGCGCGGAATCAGACGGACCGGATTACTTGGTCTCTCTGTGGAGCGTATGCTTTCTGCAGAATCTGCAGTACTTGTTCAGCTCCAGTCTGTCGGGCGTGTTCTTCTTGTCCTTCATGGTGTTATAGTTGCGCTGCTTGCACTCCGTGCAGGCCAAAGTGATCTTCACTCTCATAACGGCACCTCCATTTTATGTCAGCCTCCCTCTGCCTTATGCGCGGTATCAGTTTTCCGCGCAGCCCGGCGTTCTTTCCGCACAAAAAAAGAACCCTCGCAGAGGTACGAATAGTGTACCACAGGAGGGGATGGTTGTCAAGTGTTTTTTTAGAGTAAAAGATGAAAGTTAAAAGTTGAAATTCGGGACCTGCGGTAGGCATTTTAAACATATAGTATCGAAGTATCCGGATTTTAACTTTCAACTTTTCACTTTCAACTTTGTGTGACGTATTGCGTCACACAAACGCCACGCCGCTGATGGCCTTGGTATAGACCTCCGTATTCAGCTCGTAAAGCTTTTTGCCGAAGAATGCCAGCGGGCGGCTGTCCCGGTCCCCGCAGAGCATGGCGAACCGTCTGCCGATGCTGCCGGCCACGTCCACACCCGTTTTCAGACACATATAATAGAAGGAAAAGGCCGTGGAGTTATACATTTCGGAATAAAACTCCGGCGATACCCGGTCCAGCACGTCGTACAGCGCATTCACCGCCACGCCGGAAAGCATGGCGGAGGGCAGCAGGCTGTTCAGACAGACCTCCGCCGTGAACACGGACAGGATCTTGATCTGCACCAGCACCTCCGGCGTGATCTCCACGCCGAACTCCCCTGCCAGCTGCGCCAGCTCCTCCGGGGCGGCGTGATAGGAAAACGAAGAAACGATGTTCGCGCCCAGCGCCTTCGCCTTGGCGTTATTGCCGTTGAAGCGCTGTTTTTTCGTCTCCTCGATAAATTCCACCGCGT
>CAMJYF010000312.1 GCA_946409885.1 uncultured Clostridia bacterium
GGATCAACTGGTTGTTGGTGAAGGCGAAGATGATGGACGGAATCACGGCGAGGCAGGCCATGAAGATGCCGCCAGGAAGCGTGATGTGGTTCAGCACCTGCTGGATGTAGTCAGCCGTGGCCTTGCCCGGGCGCACGCCGGGGATAAAGCCGCCCGCCTTCTTCAGCTGGTCGGCGGTCACCTTTGTCAGGGCCATCTTGGTCTGGTACTTCAGCAGGGTCTCGGTGTAGCCCAGCTCGCGCTGTTCTTTGGTCTCGCCCACGCAGATGATGGCCTTCAGGCCCGCGTTGAGGGCGGCCAGGGAGCGCAGGTTGACGGTCTGGTCGGTCTCACCGAAGTACTGACGGCGCTCGGAGTGGCCGATGACCACGTATTCCACGCCCAGGGCGGTGAGCATCTCCGCGGAGATCTCGCCGGTGTAAGCGCCTTTCGCCGCGAAATGGACGTTCTCCGCGCCGATCCTGATGTTGCTGCCCTTGGCCGCTTCCAGCGCGGCGGGGATATCCACATAGGGCACGCACAGGACCACGTCGCAGTCCGCGTCCGCCACCAGGGGTTTCATTTCGTTGATGAGCGCCGCCGCCTCGGCGGGGGTCTTGTTCATTTTCCAGTTGCCGGCAATGACGGCTTTTCTGAGAGCTTTATTCATGACAGTTTCTCCTTATCTGATAGTGGTAGCGCGGCACCTCAGTGCCGCTTGTGGGGAATGTATCTTTATAAAAGTTGTTTTGGTTCATAGCGGCACTGAGGTGCCGCGCTACGGGACGTCAGGCTGCCGCGCAGTCTTACGACTTACGACTTACGACTTTCGACTTGCAACAGCGCAAGGCGCCGTGCTACGATTACTTCTCGTCAATGCAGGCGATGCCGGGCAGGTCTTTGCCCTCCAGGAACTCCAGGGACGCGCCGCCGCCGGTGGAGATGTGGCTCATCTTCTTTTCAAAGCCCAGCTTCTTGATGGCTGCCGCGGAATCGCCGCCGCCGATGACGGAGATGGCGCCCGCGTCGGTAGCGTCGGCCACCGCCTTGGCCACGGCAATGGTGCCCTCGGCAAAGTTGGCCCACTCGGAAACACCCATGGGGCCGTTCCAGATCACGGTGCCCGCGCCGATCAGGGACTTGGCGAACAGCTCTCTGGTCACCGGGCCGATGTCAAGGCCCATCCAGCCGTCCGGGATGGAATCGGAGTAGATGCGCATGCAGGTGGCGTCCTCTTTGTACTCGGTGGCGATGATGTTGTCCACGGGCAGCAGGAAGGATACGCCCTTTTCCTTGGCGCGGGCCATCATGCCCTTGGCGTTCTCAAGGTTCTCTTTGTCCAGCAGGGAGGTGCCCACGCTGTTGCCCATGGCGGCAAAGAAGGTGTAGGCCATGCCGCCGCCGATGATGATCTTGTCGCACTTTTCGATCAGGTTGTTGATGACGCCGATCTTGTCGGAAACCTTCGCGCCGCCGAGGATGGCGACCAGCGGACGGACGGGGTTTTCCAGCGCGTTGCCCATGAAGTTGATCTCCTTCTGGATCAGGTAACCCACGGCGGAGGGCAGGTAGTCGGCCACACCGGCGGTGGAGGAGTGGGCTCTGTGGGCGGAGCCGAAGGCGTCGTTGACGTAGATTTCGGCCAGCGCGGCGAACTTCTTGGAAAGCTCGGGGTCGTTCTTGGTCTCGCCGGGCTCAAAGCGGACGTTCTCCAGCAGCATGGCTTCGCCGTCCTTCAGCTCGGCCGCCAGCGCCTGGGCGCTTTCGCCCACCACGTCCTTGGCCAGCTTTACTTCCTGGCCCAGCAGCTCGGAAAGGCGGGCCGCTACGGGCGCCATGGAGAACTGGGGATCGAACGCGCCCTTGGGGCGGCCCAGGTGGGAGCAGAGGATCAGGCGGGCGCCCTGGCCCAGCAGATACTGAATGGTGGGCAGGGAAGCGACGATGCGCTTGTCGCTGGTGATGACGCCGTCTTCCATCTTTACGTTGAAATCGCAGCGTACCAATACGCGCTTGCCGGCTACGGCAATGTCTTCAATGGTCTTTTTGTTGAGTGAACTCATGTGTGTGCTCCTTTATATGTAATTTTATAATAAGCAGAAGATAAGTGGGAAGTCATCAGTCGGAAGTCGGAAGTCCTTGCCGCCCGATGCGGATCAACAGACTTGGGGGCTGCCCGTTGACCGCTTGTCAATTGTTTGGACGGTCCGTCCCATGGGGGACTTCCGACTTCCGACTGGCGACTTCCGACTGCGGCACTCCGCGCCGCTAATTACTCCAGAAGATGTGCCCGTCCACCAGCAGCGCCCTTACCGGGGCGGCTTCCACGCCGCTGATTTTCACCGGGGCGGCGATGAGGAAGTATTTGCCGGGCTTCACCTGGCTCAGGTCCAGGTTTTCCAGCACCGCGATGCCCTCCCGCAGAATGGCCCGGTGGGGGCCGGTCTGGTCCTCCGGGCTGCCGATGGAGTTGGCGTCGGTGCCGATGAGCTGATAGCCGTAATAGGCGGCCTCCTCCGCGCCGGTCTTTTCAAAATACGCCAGCCCGTTGCCCTTCAGCAGCAGCCGCTTGCACAGCCGGGGAAAAAGCCTGTCCACGGTGGCCCCGGTGATGCGGCCCGGGGGCACCTCCAGCACCTCGCACTCGCCGATGAACCGTTCCGCGTCCACCGCGTTGATGGGCGCGCCGCCGCTGATAAAGTGCAGGGGCGCGTCCGCGTGGGTGCCGCAGTGCAGGGTGGTATTCAGCCGCGCCATGTTGCACTGCGCGCCGCTGCCCATGGAGGAAAACACCGTCAGCTCCGGCGGCGGATCCCCCGGGTACACCGGCGTGGTGATCAGGTCTTTGGTGATGTCGATGATGCGGAAATCCATTTCAGTCGCAAGTCGTGAGTCGTAAGTCGTAAGATAGGTTGACGGATATCGGGTAGCACGGCGCCTTACGCCGTTAGTGGTTGATGCTTTATGATATGAAAACAGAAATTGTGCCGCAGTATCGCAGTCCCGTGATTCTTACGACTCACGACTTACGACTTACGACTACAACGGCGCGAGGCGCCGTGCTACGAGGCGTCAATCCGCGTTCACCTTCCGGTCCAGCAGCACGCAGCACAGCATAAACAGAAAGATGGCCGCGATGACGGTGCAGTACAGGTTGGTGATGGAATAGGCCCCAAAGCCCAGCTTCCACGCCTGCTTCACCTGATATTCGGACAGGGTGACGGTGTAGTGGGTATCGGAAACCACGATATAGATCTTTACCAGCTTGGTGATGATGGCGGCGAACACGTACACGCTGAAAAACGTGCCGAAGAACCAGATCAGCGTGCCCAGCTTGCCGCGCCTGCTGAAGGGGCGGCAGTGGGACAGGGTAATGGCGAAGAACA
>CAMJYF010000313.1 GCA_946409885.1 uncultured Clostridia bacterium
CTACATTATATGCCTGCGGCGCGCCAACAGAAGACATCGACAAACTGCCAATTTGCACCGTTCCCTCTTGCCCCCCTTGCTCACGCCGCGCTGCCTCTTGACACTTTCCGTTGCTTATATTAGAATAGACTGGTAAAAATATTAGTAAAAAAGGACGGAAACAGATATGTCAGAAGAACTCAGCAGAGCGGAGCAGCTCAAAAAAGAATTAATCGCCAAACCGGTGAACGCGGCCAAGGCCTGTACGGAAGCCCAGATCAAAGAGGCGGACAACTTCTGCGAGGGGTATATGAGCTTCCTGGACGCCGCCAAGACGGAGCGCGAGGCGGTGGAGGAGGCCGTGGCGCTGGCCCGGGCCAACGGCTTTATGGAATTTCACAAGGGCGAAACGTACCAGCCCGGCGAAAAGGTCTACCGCAACAACCGGGGCAAGGCGCTGATCCTGGCCGTCATCGGGCGGCGGGATCTTTCGCAGGGGGTGCATATCACCGCGGCCCACATCGATTCCCCCCGCCTGGACCTGAAGCCCAACCCCCTGTATGAGGACGGCGAGCTGGCCTACTTCAAGACCCATTACTACGGCGGCATCAAAAAGTACCAGTGGACGGTCACCCCCCTGGCCCTGCACGGCGTGATCGTGAAAAAGGACGGCGAGACCGTAAAGGTGAAGGTGGGCGAGGACGACGGCGCCCCCAAGTTCGTGGTGACGGACCTGCTGCCCCATCTGGCCGCCAGCCAGATGAAGGCCACCCTGGCGGAGGGCGTGAAGGGCGAAAACCTGAACGTGCTGATCGGCAGCCGCCCCTTTGACGACACCGACGCCGCCGAAAACGTGAAGCTGAACATCCTTTCTATCCTGTTTGAGAAGTACGGGATCAACGAGGCGGATTTCCTCAGCGCGGAGCTGGAGGTGGTGCCCGCCTTCCGCGCCTGCGATATCGGCTTTGACCGGTCCATGATCGGCGCCTACGGCCACGACGACCGGGTGTGCGCCTACCCCGCCCTGATGGCCCTGATCGACGCGGAAACGCCGGAGTACACCAGCCTTTGCGTGCTGGCGGATAAAGAGGAGATCGGCTCGGTGGGCAACACGGGGCTGGATTCCTCCTTCCTCAACTATTTCGTCTGCGATCTGGCGGAGGCCCACGGGCTGGACGGCCGCGACGTGCTCAGCCGCTCCCAGTGCCTTTCCGCGGACGTGAACGCGGCCTTCGACCCCATCTATCCGGAGGTCTCCGAAAAGCGCAACGCCTCCTTTATCAACCGGGGCTGCGTCATCACCAAGTACACCGGCAGCCGCGGCAAGGGCGGCACCAGCGACGCCAGCGCGGAGTTTATGGCGAAGATCCGCGCCCTGCTGGACGGCAGCGGCGTGGTGTGGCAGACCGGCGAGCTGGGCAAGGTGGATGAAGGCGGCGGCGGGACCGTGGCCAAATACGTGGCGGGCCTGAACGTGGATACCGTCGACCTGGGCGTGCCGGTGCTTTCCATGCACGCGCCATTTGAGCTGGTCTCCAAGCTGGACGTGTATATGACCTACAAAGCGTGCTACGCTTTTTATATGAACTGAGCCATGGGTACATTTCAGGTAAATCCGGCGGCCTACGCGGGCGTGACCGTGCTGCCCGCTTCCATCGCGGAGCAGCACTTAAAACTGGCGGGACCGGCGCAGCTGAAGGTGATCCTCTGCGTTTACGCGGACGCCTCCCATCCCCTTACCCCGGAGGAGACCGCGCAGCGGTGCGGCCTATCCCCGGAGGAGGCGGCCGACGCGCTGGATTACTGGCGCGGCAACGGCCTGCTGCTGGCGGAGGAGGACCTGCCACGGACGGCGGAACCGGCCGCCCCCGAGGCGGCGGCGGAAAAAGCGCCGGAGGCCCCCGCCCGCGTGTTCGCGGAGGCCAAGCCCACGCGGCTGCGCCGGGACCAGATCGCCGCGCGGATTGCGGAGGCACCGGAGGTGGGCTTTCTGTTCACCGAGGCGCAGGCCCGGCTGGGGCGCACCATCGGCGACGGGGACCAGTCCTCCCTGCTGCTGCTGCACGACTACTACGGCCTGCCGGTGGAGGTGATTTTAGCCATCTGCGAGTACGCCCGCACCCACGGCAAGGCCAACAACATGAGCTACATCTACACCGTGGGGCTGGACTGGAGCAAACGGGAGATCGACACCCTGGAGCGGGCGGACGAGGAGCTGCGGCACCTAGAGAGCGTCCATTCCCGCTGGGGCGAGTTCTGCGAGGCCACGGGGATGCGCCACGGCAAGCCCACCGCGGCCCAGGCGAAGTATTTCGGCGTCTGGCTGGACGAGTGGCACTTCCCCATGAGCGTCATTGCGCTGGCCTATGAGGAGATGAGCAAGAACACCGCCGGAAAAATCAGCTTCCCCTACATCAACAAGGTGCTGGCCAACTGGCACATGAAGGGCGTGCAGACGCCGGAGGCCGTGGCCGACGAGCAGAAGCGCTTCGCCGAAAAGCAGGAGCAGGCCGCCGCCCAAAAGGCCAAGGGCTACAACGGCAAAGCAAAACCGGCGGAGCAGTATTCCCAGCCCGCGTCCTACGACATCGACCGCGCCGAACAAAAGGCCAAAACCAGCGTGCCCAAGCTGGTGAAGAAGGAAAAGCGGTAAGGAGGCAGATATAATGTCCATGGAAGAAACCATTCAGACAGCCGTCGCGTTCGTTGAAATGGAGGGATACAGGATCGACGAACAGAGCAAGGAGTGGTGCCGTTTGCTTTATGAAAACAAAATAACGATAGAGCAATATATCGACCTCGTAAAAGCGAAGGCAGGGGTGAACGGGTAATGCCTTATCAGGGAAGCGCTTTGACGGCGGACTGTTATGACGGTACGGTTTGTCTGATCAACAAGTTCAACATCAGGGATGAAAAGAAGCTTGCCATGATGGAAGCCGATATCACGCTTGCCAAAACAATGGAACTGGTGAAAAACCCGATTCAGGGTAATTTTGATTTTACACACTATAAAGCGATTCACAAGTTCTTGTTTGAGGATTTATATGACTGGGCAGGACAGATCAGGACCGTTGATATGTCGAAAAAGGGAACCCGATTTGTGAAAGCTGCAGAGATTGAACCGCTTGCAGAAAGTTGTTTTAATAGATTAAAGAAGAACAACTTTTTTGTCGGTTATCCCTTTGACGATTTTATTCCCGCAATCGTTGATTTTTATTGCACAACAAATCTTCTACACCCGTTCAGAGAAGGAAACGGACGAACGCAGAAGATTTTTGTCAACCAATTGGCGGAACATGCAGGTTATCACATCCATTTCAGCACAATGGACGCGGATGAATTGATGATTGCTACGATATATGCTGCACAGGGGATCGTAGATCA
>CAMJYF010000314.1 GCA_946409885.1 uncultured Clostridia bacterium
CTCAAAGAACACGTGCACCTTGGTGCAGTAGAAGGGCATATTGCGGCTGCGGGGATGGTAGATGCCAGCCCGCACGTTGACGGCCCGCTCCGCCTCCTGCACCTTCACAGGGTTGCCGTCTGCATCCTCAATGATGAGGTATTTCAGGATCACGTTGGCGGGGATATCCACATAGGCTTCCACCACCTCGCTGCGGGCGAAGGCGGAGGGGTTGTGGACCGCCAAAAAGTATTCGGTATCGGTGAATTTTTCGGTATTGATCTCTTTGGTGATGTTCTCAAGGCCCTTGCGCTCCAGCCCCGCGCCGATGATGGCGGCCTGTTTCAGGCGGGAGACCTCTCCCTCCGCCAGGGTGACGGGGCCAAGGCCGTGCATGGAATCGTGGGCGTGGCTCTGAAACAGCAGCTTCCACAGCTTTTCCAGATAGGTATCCGGGTATTTCGCCAGACCGTATTTCCACGCCAGGGTGGAAAGCGGCTCCGCGTAGCGCACCACCGTGTTTTCCGCGTGGGAGTTCTCGATCATGACCTCCGGATGGGTGGAGAACACGTCCGTATGGATGGATCCAACGGGGCCGTCGCGCATGGGGCCCTTCACCACGTCAAGGTCGGCGCGGTCCTTCAGCTTTTCCTTCAGCTCCGTCAGGTAGTCCGTCAGGGTGGAGTGGACGATCTCCAGCTCGCCCTCATACTCCCGCTGCAGCGCGTGGATGATCTCCGGCGTGAGGGGGTGGGGCTCGGTGAAGTCGGTGCCCTCAAACATCAGCACGCAGTCCGGGGCGGCGGTGCCCTCCACGGTCTTCAGCGCCCGCTCCATGCCCTTACGCAGGTTTTCCGGGTGGTAGGAGGTTTCCGGATCGAGAATATCGTAGAACCAGCCGTAGTCGTCGGGGTTCGCGGTATGGAACACCTTGCCCAGCTCTCCCCAGGTGTACTGCCAGCGCTTATCCCAGGCGTCCTTGTCATAGACAATCGGGATGTGACCGGCAAAGAAGAAGTTCCAGCGGGCCTCCGGACCGAGATGGGACGCCAGCGCCCGGGTGCCGTCCGGCGCTTCCCAGATAAATTCGTGGTACTTGGACTTTTTTGGGTCCATATATTTATAGAATACAATGTTGTCGATATCGAAATCGGCGTAGATCTGCGGCAACTGGCCGATCTGCCCGAAGGAGAACACGTTGTAGCCGCATTTCAGCGGGTCGCCGTACTCGGCGCTCTTTTTGACGCCATATTGAATGTTGCGCACCACGCTTTCGCCCTGAATGGGGGCGCAGTCCGGCAGGGTGAACCATGGACCGATCTCCAGCCTGCCCGCCTGTACGAACTGCTTCACCTTCTCCTTCATCTCCGGGCGGATCTCCAGATAATCCTCGATCAGCGTCAGCTGGCCGTCGCAGAGGAAGGAGCGATAGTCGGGCTTTTGCTCCATGATCTCAAACAGGTGGTCGAACAGGTCAACAAGGCGCATCCGTGTGCGCTCGAATTCCCAGCGGAACTCCCTGTCCCAGTGGGTATAGGTGACGATATGTACTTTTCTCATAGCGATATGCCTCCGAAAATATCATTCTTTTTCATATTACCATACGCTTTTTTTGATGTCAATAAAGCAAAAGAACAAAAGGAAGACATTTGTTAAAATTTTTTGGTTGAATTACAGGAAGATATCTTATATAATAAAGAGATAGAAAATCAGACCGCTGATACGGAGGTTTTTGATATGAAAAGAACCGGAAAAATGATCGCCCTGCTGCTGGCGGCGCTGCTTTGCGCGGCTCTGTTCTCCGCTGCCGCGGCGGCGGAGAACGCCGACGGCGACGTATGGGTCAACGGCACGCTGCTGACCGGGCAAAACGCCGCGGGCAGCGTTTCCTGCGGCGTGGGGCAGGCCGTATATGATCCGTCCTCCGGCGTGCTGACGCTCACCGACGCGGTAATGACCAAGCTGCATGAGGAAACCGCCGGCGAGGGCATGATCGGCGCCTGCGTGTTTGCCACGGGAGACCTGACGATCGAGCTGACAGGAGAAAGCACCATCGCGCCCGTTTTCAGCATGGGGGCCAACGTGCTCAACTGCGGCATATGGTGCGGCGGCGAGCTGACCCTGCGGGGGAACGGCTCGCTGAACGTTTCCGGCGGGCTTTCCACGTTCCGCACCGCCGGTATTTACGCCAAAAGCGCCGTTATCGGCGGCGACATAACGGTAGAGACCAGCGGCGGCCGGCTGACCGGCTCCGTTGGCACCTCCGGCTGGGGGATCACAACGGAAGAGGACGTCCGTTTTACCGGCAACGCGGCGGTCAACGCCGTCAGCTTCCAGCCGCGCAGCGAATTCTTCCCCTCCGTTTCCGAAGGGATCAGCGCGGGCGGCGAAATGACGGTGGAAAAGAACGCAGCCGTCTCCTCCATCGCCAACCGCTCCGCCTCCGAAGGCGGCGACGCGCTGGCGCTGCGGGGCAACCTGACCGTCACCGGCGGTTCCCTGCGGGCGAAAGCGGTGGGCGAAAACGGGTGCGGCATCCGCATATCCTCCGATCATCCCACCCCGCTGAACGTGACCTCCGGCTTTGTGTTCGCCACCGGCGGCAGCTACGCGATGTACTCCCGCTACGGCAAGGTGAGCGTTCATCCGGAATACCGCGTAACCGGGGCTTCCCTTTACAACGCCAACGAGCGCGCCGCCAAAGCGCAGGCCGACGCCCACTACGACGGCGGCCTGTACTACGTTGTCACGGAAAACGGCGAAGTCGTGACGGCAAAAACCGTCTATTTCGTGCGGCCCGTGACCGAATACGGCCTGTGGGTCGGCGGGACGCAGGTGACCAACTACAACTGCGGCGATATTCTTGGCGACGGCAAGGCCGTTTACGACAGGAACGCCGCTACATTGACCCTTTCCGGCGCGCAGATCAGCGGCGGCAGACATGAAAACGCCTACCTCTACGCCGAGGAGGCGCTGACGATCAGGCTGGCGGACGGCACAGCCAGCACGGTGGGCGGCTTCAACCATGAGACAACGGAAAAAGCCTACGGCGTTTACGCCGCCAAAGGGCTGACCGTCACCGGCGGCGGTTCGCTGACTGTTGCCTCCGGCGACGCGGAAAAGGACGCGTTCGGCGTCTACGTGCGCATCGGGGCGCTCAACGCCGAGGGATGCTCGCTGACCGCCAAGGCGGGCGACGCGGCGGATAACAGCGCGGGCGTCTACCTGGCCAGCGAAACCAGCGGGGTGCTCTCCCTGTCGGAGATGGCCTCCCTCAGCGGCGCGGGCGGACAGGCCCAGGCCACGATAGGCGTTTCCGTCAACGGCGGCGTCTCCGTCACCGGCGCCTCTTCCCTTTCCGGCAGGGGCGGCGACAA
>CAMJYF010000315.1 GCA_946409885.1 uncultured Clostridia bacterium
CGATCAGAAGGAGGATAAATGCCAGAAACGACATTTTGGATACCGCCCTGATGGCTTTCCCCACCAGGCGGAACACCCGGCTTATCAGACGGGAAAGGGAAAATCCGTTCAGGAAGGAGGGAAGCTGCCAGTCTGAGAAATCGTCGAGATCCCAGTCAAAACCGCTGTCTTCGGAACCGCTGCCGTCGCCGGAGGGCGGCACGGCGACGCCTCCCCCGATCTGGGCGTCCGCGTCGGGGTAGATCTCCGCCACGAACGCGTACAGCGCGTCAAAGATGGCCAGCGCGCCCGCGTCGTAATCCTTTGCGGCAAAGTGGGGCTCCAGGTATTCGTCCAGCATCAGCTTCAGCGTGCCGGTGGAAAGCAGGTTTTCCAGCCCCCGGCCCTGCACGGCGTAGTAGTCGTCCTCCTCAATGGACAACAGCACCAGCACACCGTTATTCTGCTGGCTGCTGCCGATCTTCCATTGGTTGAACATCTCGTCGGCAAAATCCGCGATATCCGTATCCCCGGTGGTGTTCACGCAGGCGATGACGATCTGCGCCCCGCAGGCCGCGTACAGCTTTTCGTTTTGGGTAATGATATGGTCCTCGGTGGTCAGCGACAGCACGGAAGGCTCGTCGTATACGTAAAAGTACCGGCTGGGGGAAGGGATCTTTGCCCAGGCGCATCCCCCCAACAGCGGCAGCATCGCGATGGCCAGCGCCAGCGAAAGAGACAATAACCTGAGAGTTCTTTTCATTCCGATCAACTGCTTTCCGTCAGTCAAAGACGATCATGGGGTTGGCGTCCGGCAAACACCAGCGGATGGGGACGCCGCCGATGGCCGCGTTGTATTTCTTGGCGGCCGTGTTGTAGGCCTGATTGTTTTCCAGCCGCTTGACGGTGGATTCCATTTCATACAGATACTGTTTGGCCGAGGTCTTTTGCTGATCGGAAGCGACGGGGCTGACGATCAGCACGTTGTAGGACAGCACAGAGATGTTGAACAGCGTTTTATACAACTCCGCCGACACATAAGGGTCCCCCGCCGCCTTGTCGAAGGCGTCCACCACCGCGCCGAAGTCCTGCTCCGCGCAGCCGCACGCCTCGCAAAGGGAGTACAGCATGGAAGCGTAGCGGTCCAGCTTTTTGATATCCTCCGCCGCTTCGCCGTATCTGGCGTCGTCGGCAAAATAGGCGTTGTACGCCTTCTTTTCCAGGTGCTTTACCGACCGCAGGCCGCCCAGAAAAACAGACAGAAGGATCACGACGGCAAGACAGACGGCGGCAAACGGCCTGCTGTTTTTTAATCCCTTCATCACTCGGTTTCCTTTCTTACTGCTGATCGCGCAGCTCCAGCAGCTTGCGCTTCAGCTCGTCCTCAATCCGGGCCAGCTCGCCCTCCGCGGCCAGGCGCTTCTCGCGGCCTTCTTCGTGGATGCGGCGCACGTCGTCCAGCGTTTCCATCAGCTCTTTGTTGGTCTGCGTCAGCGTTTCTATATCGATCACGCCGCGCTCGCTCTCCCGGGCGGTGCTGACCGTGCTCTGGTGAAGCATTGCCGCGTTTTTGCGCAACAGCTCGTTGGTCATATCGTTGACGGCGTGCTCCGCCCGCAGGGCCTCTTCGGAGTGGGCCAGCCCAAGGGCGATGATCATCTGGCTCTTCCACAGGGGGATGGTGTTGACGATGGTGGAGCGGATCTTTTCGCTCATCAGCGCGTCGTTGCTTTGCACCAGCCGGATCTGCGGCCCCATCTGCATGGCCACCGTCCGGCTCAGCTCCAGGTCGTACAGCTTGCGCTCAAACCGGTCGCACTGGGCGGCAAAGTCGTTGGCCTTCTGGGCGTCCTCCGGCAGGCCGGTCTCCTGCGCTTTGCGGCGCAGCTCCTGCAGCGTGGTGGCGCGCTCCCGCTCCAGCTTCATCTTGCCCGCGATGATATACATGGAGAGCTCCTTAAAATAGACCAGATCCGCTTCATAGAGCTTATCCAGCAGGGCGATGTCCTTCAGCAGCGTCACCTGATGCTCGTCCAGCACGGCGACGATACTGTCGATGCTCTTTTCCACCCTGTCATAACGGGCCTTGAGGGTCTCGATCTTTTTCTTTGCGGAGCGGAACAGGGCAAAACCGCTTTTTCCCTCGGCCTCGTCGCTGAAGGACCGCAGCTCGCCGGTCAGGCGGACCAGCATATCGCCCGTCTCACCCAGGTCGCGGGTGCGGACGGAAGCCAGCGCGGTATCGGAAAAATCCGCCAGCTTCTGCTGGGTGCCGGCGCCGTACTGCAGCGTTACGTTGGTATCTGTGATGTCGATCTGGTCGGCGAATTCCTCCACCGTTTTCTGTTCTTCCGGCGTCAGGGCAGCCCTGGCAAACTCCGTGAGCTGTTCCGCCTGTTCCTTGATATCCGTGATTTCCCTTGCCGTCTCTTCCGTCTCCTTTTCGGCCTGCTCGCCGAAAGGATCCAGGGTCAGCTTGATGGTAGGTACCTGATTCTGTTCTGCCATAACAGTATCCTCCGTTTCTTATGCTTCGTCCAGCCCGTCCTGCTTGATCAGCGTTTCCAGAACGGACGTATCGGTGGAAAGATCCAGCGCCTCCTCGGTAAAGAGGGCGTCGTGCTGTTTGATAAAGGCCTCTTTCAGCAGGCCGAAGGCCTTTTCCACAGAGGCCATCGCTTCCGTCACGTTCTCCCCCTTCGACCGCTGCGAGGTGAGGTAGACGTACTTGCCGCTCAGCTTGACGGTGGTGGGAAGATAGTAGTTGAGGAAGCGGGAGATCTTTTTGACCTTCTGGGGGTTTTGCAGGATATCCTGCCGGATCTTCAGGATATAGGACAGGATCTCGTTCATGGTGTCGGAGATCTCCGGCCGCACGGCATAGATCTGCTTGCTGTCCGCCGACACCGCGTCCATGGCGGCGTCGATCCGGTTGACGATGTCGTCCAGCGCCTCGTCGCCGGAGGTGAAGGGCACCTTTTCCCGCACGGTCTTTTTGGGGGCGATCAGGGCGATAAATCCGTATACCCCGGCGGAGACGGCCGCCGTGAGCAATATCACCGAGATTTTATGCATCGGCATGATCAGCGCTGCCAGCGCCCACACCGCCGCCGCGCCCCAGAACGGGGCCGTGGACTTGATCTTTTTTTCCGTGTACCGGGTACCGGACACAACGGTTTCCCCGCGATTCACGCGATCATCCCCTTTCCTGTTCAGTTACCGGAACAGCCCTTCCGGCCGTTTCGTTGTTATGATTATATCACAGGTTCACGTGATTGTCAATAGTAATCAGAAAATATTTTTGTGCTATAATGATAATTGAAAATTGGCGGTTTGTCGAGATGTTTGGTTTAACGCGCGAACCTTACCCATGGCGG
>CAMJYF010000316.1 GCA_946409885.1 uncultured Clostridia bacterium
CGCCGCCTGGCGCGGCAAGCCCTTCTGGTCGTGGAACGGCGAGCTGCGGGGCGAGGAGCTGGTACGGCAGGCCCACGTGATGAAAGAGATGGGCCTGGGCGGCTTTTTCATGCACTCCCGCCTGGGGCTGATCACGGAATACCTGGGCGACGAGTGGTTCGACCGCATCAACGAGGTGGCGGACGCCGCCGAAAAGGACGGTATGGAGGCCTGGCTTTACGACGAGGACCGCTGGCCCTCCGGTTCCGCGGGCGGCAAAGCCACCATCGACCCCCGCTACCGGATGAAATCCCTGTACGTCTATGAGTGCGATCCGGAAAAGACGGACTGGGACGAAGGATCCTTCGCGCTGTTCGCCGCCAAGCTGGACGGTATCAACTTGTATACCTGCCGGGAGGTGGACGCCGCCGGCCTGACCGGCCGGGAGGACGCCGTGCGGGCGGTGAAAGCCGCCGTGGAGGCGCTGGCGGACGGGGCAAAGGAGGAGCCGGGGCAGTGGAAGGCGCTGCGCTTCGCCGTCGTCCCCGATACCCCCAGCTCCGGCTACAACGGCGCCACCTACCTGGATACCATGAGCCGGGAGGCCACCGAACACTTTATCGAACTGACTCATGAACAGTACGCCCGCCGCTGCGGCGACCGGATCGGGCGCAGCATCAAGGGGATCTTTACCGACGAGCCCCACCGGGGCCACTGCTTCGATAACCGCCGGGAGGAGAACGGCGTGGTGTCCTGCGCCGTCGCGTGGACGGACGATATTTTCGACGAGTTTGAAAAGCGCTGCGGCTTTGCCTGCCGCCCCCTGCTGCCGGAGCTGTTCTACCGCAAGAACGGGGAAATCGTCGCCCCGGTCAAGCTGTTTTACATCGACCTGGCCAACGCCCTGTTTCTGGAGCGGTTCGCCAAACCCATCAACGACTGGTGCCAGGCGCACAACATGATCTTCACCGGCCACGTGCTGCATGAGGACAGCCTGATGAACCAGACCGTGCCCAACGGTTCCCTGATGCGCTTTTACGAGCACATGGGCTACCCCGGCGTGGACGTGCTGACCGAGCACAACCGCTGCTACTGGATCGTCAAGCAGCTTTCCTCCGCCGCCCGGCAGCTGGGCAAGCGATGGATGCTTTCCGAGCTGTACGGGGTGACCGGCTGGCAGTTCAGCTTTAAGGGGCACAAAAACGTGGGCGACTGGCAGGCGCTGTTCGGCGTCAACCTGCGCTGCCAGCACCTCTCCTGGTACACCATGGAGGGCGAAGCCAAGCGGGACTATCCCGCCTCCATCCTGCACCAGTCCCCCTGGCACATAGACTACAAAACCGTGGAGGACCACTTTGCCCGCATGGGGATCGTCCTTTCCGAAGGCAAACCGGACTGCGACGTGCTGCTGCTCAACCCCATCGAATCCCTCTGGTGCCAGGCCTACGCCGGCTGGGCGGAATGGATCGGCAACGCCTCCAAGGAGGTGGAGCCCTACGAGGAACGCTATCAGCAGCTCTTCCACTTCCTCACCGGCCGGCAGATCGATTTCGACTACGGCGAGGAGGAGATGATGTCCCGTCTGGCCTCCGTGGAGCAGGCGGACGGCCGCGCCGTGCTGCGGGTGGGGCAGGCTTGTTACCGCACCGTGATCGTGGCCAACATGCTCACCATCCGCCCCACCACCCTTTCCCTGCTGCGGCAGTTCGCGGAACAGGGCGGCGCCGTCATCTTCTGCGGCGATGCCCCGGCCTTTGTCAACGCGGAACGATCCGGGGAACCGGCGGAGCTGGCCGCCCGTTGTATCCGGGTCCCCTTTGAAGAGGAAGCGCTGGCGGAGGAAGTGCGCCGCCACTCTGCTGCGTTCGTCTCCGTGACGGACGCGGAGGGCCGCAGTGAAAAGGCCGTGTTCGCCCAGGTCCGCCGGGGCTTTGGCGGCGACGGCTATGCCGTGGTGGCGCTGAACACGGACCGGGACGAGCCGCGAAAAGAACTGACGCTGACGCTCCGCGCCCCCGCCGGACTGCGCCCGGAGGAATGGGATCTGGACCAAGGCGGCCGCTATGACGCCGCCGCTATCACGCAGGAAGCAGACGGCGTTTACCGCATCCGCTTTTCGCTGGAGGCGGGCGGCACAAGGTGTTTTGCGCTCACCCGTTGGCAGGAAGCGCTGCCCGTTCTTCCGGTCTATACGACCGTTGCCGAAGAAACGCTGACGGGGGACTTCCCCTTCCGCCGGGACGAGCCCAACGTCTGCGTCCTCGACTGGTGCCGCTGGCGCTGGCAGGGGGGCGCGTGGAGCGAAGAAGACGAAGCCCTGCGCGTGGACCGGCAGATCCGGTCGTCTCTCGGCCTGGAGCACCGGAGCGGCGGGATGCTGCAGCCCTGGTACGCCAAACGATTTGACGAAAAGGAATACGGCGACCTGCAGCTTTGCTACACCTTTGAGCTGGAAACGCCGCCGACCGGCCCCGTCTGGCTGGCCGGGGAACGGCCGGAGTGGAACTGTTACCGCATCAACGGCGTGGCCCTGCAAAGCGGCGGCGTGAACGATTTCTGGATAGACGACTGCTTCAAGAGAATGGCCATCCCCGCCGGGGCGCTGAGGACCGGCGTGAATGAAGTGACGGTGGACGTAAAATTCCGCCGGACCACCAACGTGGAGGCCCTCTATCTGATCGGCGATTTCGGGGTAAAGCTCAACGGAAGAAGGCGCTCCCTCGTTGCCCTGCCCGAACGGATGGGCTGCGCGAACTACGCGGATTATCATATGCCCTTCTACACGGGCAACCTGACCTTTGAACTGTCCCCTGAGGCATACAGGCCTGCTGTGGCGCAGATGACCGGCGCGGACCGGATCGTGCTGACCCCGAAGGATTTTACGGGCGCCTGCGTCAAGGTGGAGGCCGCCGGAACGACCGCCGTGCTGGGCTGGGAACCCTTTGAGGCGGACGTGACGGAAGCGGTCCAAAAGGGGCTGCCCATCCTTGTGACCGTGGAAGGGACCCGCATCAACGTGTTCGGCCCGCTGCACGAGACCGAAAAACCGGCCTGGGCCTGCGGCCCCGGCAACTTCGTCACCGAGGGCGAAGCATGGACGGACGACTACAGCCTGCTGGACAGCGGCCTGCGCGGCTTCACCTTCAAAGCGCAGAAACGGATCCGCTGAAGGTCCGGGGGCGGAACGGATGTCCCCCACGACTTCCCGTTTACGGACAGCGGCAGAACGCGTCAGGGAGCTTTCCCGGAGCTCCCTGACGCGCTTTCTTTTTTTTCGGTTGTTCGCATGGAAACGCGCTCCATGGCGCAAAGGGAACGTTTTTCCGATGGGGAAACGCGATGCGGGGCGTCGGGACGCCGCCCCC
>CAMJYF010000317.1 GCA_946409885.1 uncultured Clostridia bacterium
AAAAAAAAGGAGAACGACAGATGCCATCCGTTACCGAACCGCGTTGGAATTACGATTACAGCAAAACGCTGTGGATGAAAATGTATCTGGCGGAGCCGGATTTTCCCAATAACCGCTCAAAGGTATATATCAACTTTGAACAGGCGCTGGCCATCATCAGGGCCGTGGACCACCTGACCCAGGGGACGGAAAAGATCGTCTATCTGGTGGGCTGGCAGGGCCTGGGCCACGACGACTGCTACCCGGAGATGGACGTGGTCAACGAGGCGCTCAAACGCCCGCAGGACAAAACCGCCCGGGACAGCCTTTACTGGCTGTATGAGGAGGCGAAGCGGTACCACACCGTGGTCAGCTTCCACGTCAACGTGTCCGACGCCTACACCGCCACGCCCTGCTTCCCCGAGCTGGCGGCGGCGAACGCTGTTGTCAACAATCTGGAGGGTCAACCCACCCCCATCGAGATCTTTAACGGCCGGGACGGCTACAAGACCTCCTACAAGCAGTTCTGGGAGAGCGGCCTTTTCCGGCGGGTATGGGACCGGTTCTGCCAGGTCACGCCCGTGCGCGAGGCCGGCACCGTGCATATCGACAACTTCTGCATCGCCGAAAACCTGAACCCGAGAACGGGGGTGGAGGAGCAGGACGAGGCCCGGAACAAAATGCTGGATTATATCGCCTCGCTGGGCATCGACGTGACCAGCGAGTACACCTACCGGGAGGCCCCTCTGCGCAATGAATCCCTCACCCACCCCATCCGCAAGCTCTACCGGACGCTGGGGGAGGATATGACGGAGGTGCCGTGGGAGACCGTGCCCATCCGCACGCTGGGCCGCATCCCCGCCACCTGGTGGACCAGCTGCGTGAGCATGAGAGAGTGCATCGACATTCCGCCCGCCCTTTACAGCGGCCACCTGAACGACAAGGCGCTGATGAAGGTGTTCTATGGCACCATGCACGGGGAGGACATCTGGCAGAAGCACGGCCCCCTGGCCGAAAACTGGGCCCCCGCCTTTCTGCGGGAGTTCTGCACCTACCATCTGCCCTACGTGTACCTGAACCGGTACCAACGGCTGCGCTATGAGGAGGACCCCTCCGCGGAGGCGGATAACCGCTACACCGTGTATTTTTCGGGCGGCGTTGTCAGCCGGGCGGCGGACCTGTCCATCACCAAAAACGGGGCGGTGCTGAAACGGGGCGGCGACGCGCTGCTGCCGCTGGACGAGACCGACAGGATTTTCATCGCGTATTCCGACGAGGGAAAGGCAGGGGAGTGGGAGATCCCCGACGCGGCCTTTGCGACCGCCGACGTGTTTGAGATCACAGCGGAAGGCAACGTCCCCCGCGGCGAAGCGGCGGTGAAGGAAGGGAAAATCGAGCTGACCGTAAAACCGGGGCAGGCGCTGGCGATCATCGCCCGCCCGGCCTGCTGACGGCAACGCACCAAAAAACAAAACAAAATCACTATCGCAAGGAGATCCTATCATGAACAACAAACGGACAAAGATATTACTGGTCATCGTATCGCTGCTGCTGGTGTGCACCCTCACCGCGCAGGCGGTGTACTGGATCGGCCCGAAGAAAACCGCTTCCACCGTGGCGGAGCCGGAGACCACCGCCGCCGTAACGGAAGAACCGGCGGACGCACCCGAAGAAAAGGAAGAACCGGCGGAACCCTCCGGGTCGGCGTACAGCCTGTCCCATGAGGGCTGCACGCTGGATCAGGTGGTGGTGCTCAGCCGCCACAACATCCGTTCCCCCCTCAGCGGCGGCGGCTCGCTGCTGGGCACCGTCACGCCCCACGAGTGGTTTGCATGGAGCTCCGGCCCCAGCGAACTGTCTTTGCGCGGCGGCGTGCTGGAGACCCTGATGGGCCAGTATTTCCGCAAATGGATGGAGGCGGAAGAACTCTTCCCGGAAAACTACCACCCGGAAGACGGGGAAGTGCGGGTGTACGCCAACTCCAAGCAGCGCACCATCGCCACGGCGGAATATTTCACCGCGGGCCTGCTGCCCACGGCCAACCTGCCGGTGGAATACCATGTGGAATTTGACGCCATGGACCCGGTGTTCACCCCCCAGCTCACCTTCGTCAGCCCGGCTTACTGCGCCGACGCGGAGGCGCAGATCCGGGAAATGTTCGGCGATACGGTCGCGGGCCTCGCGGACAATTATGAGCTGCTGGCCGACGTGATCGACCTGGAGGAGTCGGAGGCATGGAAAAACGGCGACGTGACGCCGCTGGTGACGGACGACCTGACCCTGAAGCTGGAGCTGAACGCGGAGCCGGGCATGAGCGGCTCCCTGAAAACCGCCTGCTCCGTCAGCGACGCGCTGGTGCTGCAGTACTATGAGGAGGCGGACGCCGCCCGCGCCGCCTTCGGCCATACCATGAGCGATGAGGACTGGAAGACCGTCAGCGAGATCAAGGACGTGTACGGCGACGTGCTGTTCACCGCCCCGCTGATCGCCCCCAACGTGGCGCACCCGCTGCTGCGGGAGATCGCCGCCGAAATGCAGCAGGAGGGCCGCGTCTTCACCTTCCTGTGCGGCCACGATTCCAACCTGGGCAGCGTGCTGGCCTCCCTGGGCGTAACGGAATACGACCTGCCGGAGACGGTGGAAAAGACCCCCATCGGCTGCAAGCTGGTGTTCTCCCGCTGGCTGGCGGAGGATGGTTCGGCCTTTTGGTCGGTGGATCTGGTCTACCAGAGCACCGCCCAGCTGCGCGGCCTTTCCATGCTGGACCTGGCCCATCCCCCGGTGGTGTTCCCGGTGGTCATCCCGGGCCTGGCCCGCACGGAGGACGGCCTGTACGCCGAAGACGCCCTGACGGCCCGGCTGGACGAAGCCATCGCGGCCTATGATACCATCGTCGCCGATTACGCCATGGACGCCGCGGCGTAATCGAATTTCGGTCAATCAACATCACGTAGCACGGCGCATCACGGTCTCGCCTGCCGGCTCGGTCGGTGCTTCTGCCTGCGGCAGAGGTCTCCACCGGAGACCCGCACCGTCGGGCGGTTTTCCATGATGATTTGTTTTTATTCTGTAAAACAACCCCATTGGAACAGTTTTTAGCACAGTCATTCTGTGAGCTGAACCGGACACGCCAGACGGCGCAATGCGCCGTGCTACGGGGTTCGCGCCGCCCAGACGCTTTCAGTTATCAATATGAAACAAGGATCCCTGAACGCTTGTTCAAGGACCCTTGTTGTTCATTAAATGGAATTTCCCGTCAGCAGACGCGGGGGACCAGGGCGCGCACCAGGATGGGCGCGGGCATGCAGGCCATGGGCAGCCCGATCATGAAGATCGTTGAAAGCAGCATGGCGATGAGTTTG
>CAMJYF010000318.1 GCA_946409885.1 uncultured Clostridia bacterium
GGGCGGTCAGTGCCCGCCCCTACAGGGTTACCTCGACAAACTCCAATTTCCCATTCTCTTTTCCTTCCCGCCGTTTTACTTCAGCGTGACGATGGTGACGCCGTTTTCGCCTTCGCCGTAGGTGCCAAGGCGGTAGGATTTGACGAATTTGTTGCCCTTCAGGGCCTTTTGCACGGCGGCGCGCAGGGCCCCGGTGCCCTTGCCGTGGATGACGGTGAACTCATTCAGGCCGCTCATCAGCATGCTGGAGATAAAGGAATCCAGCGTCAGCAGGGCCTCGTCCACGGTCATGCCCCGCAGGTCGCAGCGGCCGTCCGCGGAGGCCGTCAGGCGGCTTTCCGTGCCCTGCCGGGAGATGGTGGGGACGGACTTGGCCGGCGGCTGTTTTTTCTTTTCGATCAGCCGCAGGCGGGATTCATTCACCCGCATCCGGGCCGTGCCCGCCATGATCTCCACGTTGCCCTTGCGGTCTTTGGGGGTCAGCACCTGCGCCTCCTTGCCCAGGTCGATATACAGCACCGTGTCCCCGGCTTTCAGCTCCCGGGGCAGCACGTAGTCCTCATCGTCGTACAGGGTCTCCGTTACGGGATCGATGGCCACGTCCAGATCGGACAGGGCCTTTTTCATGCTCTGGCGGGCCTTGCGGGCGGTCTCGCTCACGTCCTTGGAGGAGCGCAGCTCTTTGCGCAGGGTCTCCGCCTCCAGCATCAGGGCGTTGGCCTCCCGGCGGGCGGTTTCGGTGATCTTCATGGCCTCGCCCCGGGCCCTTTCGTATTCCTTCTGGCGCAGGGTCTCCGCCTCTTCCAGCTTCCGCTTGGCCTCCGCCAGCGTCTGCTCGTATTCCCGGCGGATATCCTCGCTGGCGCGCTGCTGGGCTTCCATATCCAACCGGGACTGCTCCAGCGAATCCATCACGTCCTCAAAGCGGACGGATTCCGACGAGACGAACTCCTTCGCCCGGGCGATCAGCTCCGGGTCCATGCCCAGCCGCTCGGAGATGGCGAAGGCGTTGGACCGCCCCGGCACGCCGATCAGCAGCCGGTAGGTGGGCTTAAGGGTGGCCACGTTGAATTCGCAGCAGCCGTTTTCCACCCGGTCGGTCTGCAGGGCGTAGGCCTTTAGCTCCGCGTAGTGGGTGGTGGCGGCGATCTTGGCCCCGCTGATGTGCAGCCGCTCCAGAATGGCGATGGCCAGCGCCGCGCCCTCTACCGGGTCGGTGCCCGCGCCCAGCTCGTCGATCAGCACCAGACTGTGCTCGTCGCTCTCCTTGAGAATATCCACAATGTTCACCATGTGGGAGGAGAAGGTGGACAGGGACTGCTCGATGCTCTGCTCGTCGCCGATATCGGCAAACACCTTTTCGTACACGCAGACCCTGCTCTCGTCCGCGGCGGGGATCATCAGCCCGCAGGCGGCCATCAGGGTGAGCAGGCCCAGCGTTTTGATGGAGACGGTCTTGCCGCCGGTGTTGGGGCCGGTGATGACCAGCGTGTCAAAGTCCTGACCCAAGTCGATATCCGTCGCCACCACCTTTTTGGGATCCAGCAGCGGGTGGCGGGCGCGTTTCAGGTCCGTGATCCCCTCCGTGTTCAGGATCGGCACACTGGCTTTCATCTGATAGGCCAGCTGGGCCTTGGCGAAGATCAGGTTCAGCTCCACCACGCTTTCAAAGTTGTGCTTGACAGTCTCGGCCACTTCCCCCGCCATGGCGGAAAGCTCGGTGAGGATGCGCTCGATCTCCTCCTTCTCCTTGCCCTCCAGCATACGGATCTCATTGTTCGCCTCCACCACCGCCATGGGCTCGATGAACACCGTGGCGCCGGAGCCGGAGGTATCGTGGACAAGGCCGGGCACCTCGCCCCGGAACTCGTTTTTCACGGGCACCACAAACCGGCCGTTGCGCTGGGTGATGATGGCGTCCTGCAAATACTTCTGATAGTGGGAGGAGCGGAGCATGCCCTCTAACTTCTCCCGGATGCTCTGGGACTGGTTGCGGATCTTGCGGCGGATATCGGCCAGCTCACGGCTGGCATGGTCGGCCATCTCCTCGTCGCTCATAATGGAGGTGAAGATGCGGTCCTCCAGCGCCCGGTTGGGCATCAGGGAGGAGAAGAACACGTCCAGGCAGCTGTCCGCGCCGGGCTGGTTGAAGCGCCAGTCGGACAGGGAGCGGATCACCCGCAGCACCTCGCCCACGTCCAGCAGCTCGCGCATGGTCAGCATGCCCCCCGCCGACGCGCGGAACAGGGCGGAATTGACGTTTTTGGCCGAGCCGAAGGAGGGGCCGCCGTATCTGGACAGCAGCTGGTAGGCGGCGTTCGTCTGGTTGATGAGCGTCTGCGCCCCGTAAAGGGTGGTCTCCGGCAGCAGCTCCAGCGCCATATCCCGGGCGTCCGCAATGGTAGTCAGCGCCGCCAGTTTTTCTAAGATTTTGTCGAGCTCAAGGGCCCGGTGGTGTCGGGTGAGCATAGGTACCTCCTTGAGACGGAATATTCAGACTTGATTCCGATATTGATTTTTTGTTTCAGGTTTGTTATACTAATAAAAGAAAGAAAGGTGATTCGGGATGTGCAACCGGAATACGTTGCAGCTGGTGCTGGATGAAACAGTAGCGGGACTGCGGGATCTGTTCGGCGAAAAGCTTGACAGCGTGATCCTGTACGGCTCTTACGCCCGCGGCGATTATGACGAGGAATCGGATATCGACGTGATGGCGCTGGTGAAGATGGACCGGGAGGAACTGACCGGTTACCGCCGCCGGGTGAACGCCTTTTCCAATCAGCTGGATCTGAAGCATGACGTGCTGCTGTCGATCCGCTTGCAGGACGTTGGCACCTTTGCCCAATGGGAAAACGCTTTGCCGTTTTTTAAGAACGTAAAGAAGGACGGGATACGGATCGATGGAGCCGCATGAGAATATCGCCCTCGCAGGATACCGTCTGGAAAAGGCGAAAAACGATTTAAGCGATGCGCAAAAGAGCTTTTCAGAAGGAATGTTTGAAACCGCAGCCAACCGTGCCTATTACGCCATCTTTCACGCCGCAAGGGCCGTTCTGATTCTGGACGGGCAGGATTACAAACGCCATTCAGGGGTGATTTCCTTTTTTCGTAGGGATTATATCAAGACCGGGATCCTTGATGAATCACTGTCCGAGATCATCAAAAACGCCTTTGAACTGCGGACAGAAAGCGATTATTCAGATTTCTTTATTATCTCAAAAGCGGAGATCGAAAAGCAGATTGAAGACGCGGTATTCTTTGTCGCCGAAATTGAAAAGTATCTGAGGAATAAAATACAGGAATAACGTGCAGAGGCTGAAAAGCCTCTGTCTTTTTCTGT
>CAMJYF010000319.1 GCA_946409885.1 uncultured Clostridia bacterium
TTCCGCGGTCATTGTGGCGTTCATCATCAACTACGCCGCCTATTTCGCGGAGATCTACCGGGGCGGCATCGAATCCATCGACGGCGGCCAGTACGAGGCCGCGCAGGTGCTGGGCTACGGCAAGGCGCAGACCTTCGTCAAGATCATTCTGCCCCAGATGGTCAAGCGCATCATTCCGGCGGTGACCAACGAGGTCATCACGCTGGTAAAGGATACCTCCCTGGCTTCCGCCATCGGCACGGTGGAAATGTTCACCAAGGCCAAGCAGATCGCCGTGTCCCCCCGCTCCCCGGGCATGCTCACGTTTCTGGTGGCGGGCGTCTTCTATTTCGTATTCAACGCCATCGTCGCCTTTGTGATGAAGCGGGTGGAAAAATCCCTGAATTATTATCAGTAAGGAGGTAAGCGCCGTGCATATTCTTGATATCCAGAACGTCCGCAAGTCCTTCGGCGACAACCACGTGCTGAAGGATATCTCCCTTACCGTGGATCAGGGCGAGGTGGTCTCCGTCATCGGGCCCTCCGGCTCCGGCAAATCCACCTTCCTCCGCTGCGCCACCCTGCTGGAGACCATGGACAGCGGCACCCTGAAATACATGGGCGAAACCGTGGCCGCCATGGAGGGGGATAAAATCGTCTATACCAAAGACCTGAAAAAGGTGCGGGGGTATTTCGGGCTGGTGTTTCAGAACTTCAACCTCTTCCCCCACTTCAGCGTGATGAAAAACGTGACGGACGCGCCCATCTCCGTGCAGAAGCGCGACCCCAAAGAGGTAAAGGAGACCGCCCTGCAGCTGCTGGCCTCCATGGGCCTGTCTGATAAAGCCGACGCCTATCCCTGCCAGCTTTCCGGCGGGCAGAAGCAGCGGGTATCCATCGTGCGGGCGCTGGCCATGAAGCCGGAGATCCTGTTCTTTGACGAGCCCACCTCCGCCCTGGACCCGGAGCTGACCGGCGAGGTGCTGAAGGTCATCAAGCAGCTGGCGGAGCAGAAAATGACCATGGTGATCGTCACCCACGAAATGGCCTTCGCCCACGCCATTTCCGACCGGGTCATCTTTATGGACGGCGGCGTGATCGTGGAGCAGGGCACCCCCCGGGAGCTGTTTGAGGGCACCAAACAGGAGCGCACCCGCCAGTTTTTGCAGAATTACCAGCGATGACGGCATTACATTATTATATAGCGGATCCCACCAAAAATATCACCGCTCTGGTCGAGACGCCGGTTCCCGCCGCGTCCCGGCCTTTCGTCGCCTCCGCGGTCATGGAACGGGAGCCCGCCTGCGAACAGGTGGGGTTCGTGTACCGGGGCGGGGCGGGGGAGCCCTGCCTGGCCATGGCGGGCGGCGAGTTCTGCGGCAACGCTTCCCTTTCCGCCGCGGCCCTGTTCGGGGAACAGGCGGGCCTGCGGCCGGGGGAGACCCGCGACATGCGGCTGACCGTCTCCGGCGCGGAAGAACCCGTCCCCGTCACCGTCCGCAAGCTGGCGGACGGCTCTTTTGACGGCGCCGTCACGCTGCCCGCCCCGGCGCGGATCACGGAGGAACCGCTGCCGCTGAACGGCGAACTTTTGCGCCTGCCGGTGGTATGGTGCCCGGGCATCGCGCATATTATGGTAACAAAGGACGGGCTGACGGCGGCGGAGGCGGAAGCGGTGATCCGGGACTGGTGCCGCCTGCTGCGGGCCCCGGGGCTGGGGATCATGCTGTTTGACAGTGCCGCCATGGCGCTGCGGCCGCTGGTGTACATCCCCGGCGCGGACACGCTCTTCTGGGAGAGCTCCTGCGCCTCCGGTACCGGGGCGCTGGGCGCGTACATGGCCTTGCGGAGCGGGGAGCGGGCAACGCTTTCCGTGCGGGAACCCGGCGGCGTGCTGCGGGTGACCGCGGCACCCGGCGGCCCTCCGGTGCTGTCCGGCGCGGTGGCGCTGACGGAGGCACGGACGCTCCTTGTGGATATCTCACAATAAAAACTGGAAAAAATTAGTGGTATTCACAAGAAAAACAGGCCGAAAACGCCCCCTTCGGGAGGGGGTGTCAATTTCTACACTTTACACAAAAATGAGGGCGGCCCCCTTGACGGGAGCGGAACAAATGTGCGGATATCTTGTGGTTCGCCGGAAAAACCGCCAACGGCCGTCCCTCTTTGTTTGTGCAGGTTATACAAAAATAACCGGGGTACGTCCTCTTGACATTTCGGAAACTCTCCAATATAATCAGCGCAAGAGTTTCTTTTGTCGGACCGCAGCGGCAGAAACGGCAAAAAACGGAAACCGAAAACAGCCCTGCGGCGGCATTCTAACAGATAGGAGAAACGATCATGCCATTATTCAAAAAGGACCGCGCGAACGGTCCGGGGGAGGAACACAGCCGGATCCCGCTGGGGATCAGCCGCCGTCAGCTTGTGCCCACGGCGCTGCTGATCGGCGTGGGGTGCGCGCTGGCGTTGGTCATCAACGGTTCCCCGGTGGGCGTGAAGCAGGTCTTTTCCGTATCGGCGGACGCTTCTTATGACGAGCCCTATTACCAGGGCTTTTCGGTGACGGACGTGGATATCCTGCGGGAACACGCCGACGCGCCGGTGCGGGAGTTTTCCGTGATCGCGGGGCAGCTGATGGAGATGAAAAACGCGGTGGAGAAATCCTCCTGCGGTCTTCTGCCGGAGCCGGAACAGCCTGAGGAGGCCCCCGTGCAGCAGGCGGTGATCGTCCCGGATGAGGAAATGCTGGTGGACCGTTCCAACGAAAACGTCTCCAGCGCCAACCGCAACCTGTACCGCAGCAACTACCACTACGGCGCCTCCGCGCTGGCCTTTTCCGGCGGCGCGGGGCTGAACACCTCCGGCGTGCCTATGTCGGAGCTGGCCCTGCCGGACAGCCTTCAGCTGGATGAAAACGGCGCTCCGCTGGCCTATTCCTATTATATCGATTGCTACTGCACCGCCTACTCCGGCGGCGGCATGACGGCCACGGGCACCAACGTCTACCAGGGCTGCGTGGCGGTGGACCCCCGTGAGATCCCCTACGGCACCGAGATGTATATCGTCTCGCTGGACGGGCAATACGTCTACGGCTACTGCCGGGCGGAGGATACGGGCGGGTTCATCTACTGGGCCAACGGCGCCACCGCCGACCTGTATATGCATTCCGAGGCGGATTGCGACGAGTGGGGCTTCCGCGGCGTCCGGATCTACATCCTGCCCCCGTCCTATTGATCGGTTTTTCATCAAAACGGCCCCGCACTGACCACGGGGCCGTTTTTATATTACGGCGAAGCCCGCAAAAAGGGATTTGTCGAGCTAATTCGGAATGCGGAATTCGGAATGCGGAATTATGTGAAC
>CAMJYF010000320.1 GCA_946409885.1 uncultured Clostridia bacterium
CTGAACGATACCCAGCATCAGCGCGTCTGCGCCAACGACAAGACGCATATCGAAAAAGCCAGTCACACGTGGGACGGCGGCAAAATCACCACCGCCGCCACCTGCGTTAAGGACGGCGTAAAAACCTACACCTGCACCGTGTGTCAGGCAACCAAAACGGAAGCCGTCAAAGCCACCGGCCACACCGCCGTTATCGACAAGGCTGTCGCCGCCACCTGCACGGCGGCCGGCCTGACTGAGGGCAGCCACTGCTCCGTCTGCAACGCAGTGCTGGTGAAACAGGAGGTTATCAAGGCCACCGGTCATACCGCCGTTACCGACAAGGCTGTCGCCGCCACCTGCACGGTAGCCGGCCTGACCGAGGGCAGCCACTGCTCCGTCTGCAACGAAGTGCTGGTGAAACAGGAGGTTATCAAGGCCACCGGTCACACCGCCGTTACCGACGCAGCCGTCGCCGCCACCTGCACGAAAGACGGCCTGACTGAAGGCAGCCACTGCGCCGTCTGCAACGAGGTGCTGGTGAAACAGGAGGTTATCAAGGCCACCGGTCACACCGCCGTTACCGACAAGGCTGTTGCCGCCACCTGCACGGCGGATGGTCTGACTGAGGGCAGCCACTGCTCCGTCTGCAACGAAGTGCTGGTGAAACAAGAGGTTGTCAAGACCGGCGGGCATCAATGGAGCAAGGGCGAGACTGTGAAACAGCCCACCTGCGTGGATGCAGGCGAGTTGGTCTTTGTCTGTACAGTATGTAACGAAAAACGGAGTGAACTCCTCCCCGCTACTGGCCTGCATACCTTCGGCAATTGGGAAATATCTTTGCCCGCCGCACCGGGTGTGGCTGGTACTATTTTCCGAACCTGTGCCGTCTGCGGTCACACGGAATATGGCACGCTGGATCCGTTGCCGGTGACCTATGCTATTGGCGACGCGGACGGCGACGGGGAACTGACCTCCGCCGACGCGCGGCTGGCGCTGCGGGCTTCCGTGGGGCTGACGGAAAAGGGCGACTTGGAGAAGGATTCCGCCGGATATCTCGCCTGTGACGTGGACCACGACGGCGAAGTCACCTCCGGCGACGCACGGCTGATCCTCCGCGCCAGCGTGGGGTTGGAAAAGCTGTCGTAGCACGGAGCCTCAGCTCCGTCTCCACGTCCGTTGATTACGCTGCTGAGGCAGCGTGCTGAGGTTCCCTGCCGGTTTCCGGCAAAAACAAAACCGGAATCGTGTTACGGGCGGATCACGCAGCCACGCTGCGATGATATACCTGCGGCGAATTGAAATAGATACCACAACAAATATTGCAGCTACGCAAAACACAGAAGGAATGCTCATGAACATCCACAACGTACAGTTTGAGGCCTCTTACGGCACGTCGAGGCAGTTGCCCGTGTCCGATCTCCCGGAGATCGTGTTCGCGGGGAAGTCCAACGTGGGCAAGTCGTCCCTCATCAACAAATTTTTCAACCGGAAGAATCTGGCGCGGGTCAGCGGGGTGCCGGGCAAGACCACCACGGTCAATTTCTTTTTGTGCGACGGGGTGCGCGTGGCGGACCTGCCGGGGTACGGCTACGCCAGGCGGTCCGACGCGGAGCGCCGCCGCTGGGGCGAGCTGATGGAAGGGTACTTCGCCATGGGGCGGGACCTGCGGCTGATCGTGCAGCTGCTGGATATGCGTCACGACCCCACCGCCGACGATCGCACCATGCTGCAATTCCTGACGGACAGCGGCTACCCCTTTATCTGCGTGCTGACCAAGTGCGACAAGCTGAACAAGACCGAGCGCCTGGCCCGCCGGGAGGCCTTTGCCGCCGACCCGGACCTGCGCGCCGCCCGGTGTGTGATAGAAGCCTCCGCCGTCACCGGGGAGGGCATGGACGCCCTGAAAGCCGCCGTTGAGACCGCGCTGGAAAAAGACTAAGCTGCAACAGCGGCAAAATGGGGGCTGCTGAGGTAACCCCGTAGGGGCGGGCACCGACCGCCCGAAAACCTGTCCTTCTTCAAATGGTTTGACGAAGAAGGACCCTTCCATCGTCAATGGAACCGTATTTCGTCTGTTCCAATGTGGTTTTACCGAAAAACAGGCGTCGGGCGGTCAGTACCCGCCCCTACAGAAGCCCCTCTTTGACGCAGCGTACAGGAGGTTTCATGGAACTGTATCTTGTCCGGCACGGACAGTCACAATCAAACGTGGGAATCGACGTAAAGGACCCCGCCCTGACGGAAACGGGACACACCCAGGCGCGGCTGGCAGGCGTTGCCCTGAAAAACGTGCGGTTCGACAGGGTGTATACCAGCCACCTGACCCGGGCCATCCAGACCGCCGCCGATATTCTGGCGGCGCAGGGCTCCGCGCAGGAGATGGAGGTTTTGCCGGAGCTGGCGGAGTGCGGCGACCGGGACCACACGGCGGAGGAAGCCGCGCTGCGGGCACTGTACCCGGCGCTGCGCATCCGGGGGCTGCGGTCCCTCCCCTTTCCCGACGACGCCGCCCGGGCGGCCTATTGCCTGCGGCAGTGCGTCTTCGCCAACGCCTATGAAGGGGAACTCCCCCTGACCGGCCTTACCGGCGAGGGGGAGCAGCGCGAAAATCATCTGAATGTGCTGATCGTCTGCCACGGTATGTTCAACGCCCATCTGATCGGTCAGCTGGTCAACTTTCCCTTTGATAAAAACGTGGTCATTTCCCAGTACAACGCCTGCGTCAACCGCTTTCAGCTCTACACCGTGGCCGGCGTGCGCCGCGTCCGCTTCCGTTCCTTCAACAGCACGGCCCATCTGCCGGAGCGCCTGCTGACGTAGCGCAGGCCTGTCACGAGAGCCTGCTTTTCAGCACCTCCAGCCGCTGTGAAAGCCATACGTCGCCGAATTCCTTCGGCATACAGTAATAGGAATGCACAAAGTAATCGGTCAGCTTTTCGCACAGGCGGCTCAGGTTGGCGTCATTCAGGATGACGCGAATATCGGTGAACGCCCCCGGCGCGTTGCCGTCGCCGCCGAACACACCCAGCAGGGTGACCCCCGCGGCATTCGCGGTGAAAAACTGTTTCAGGGCGCCGAAATATTTGGAACGGACGATTGAAAGATCATACCCCGGCGTATGCAGAAACGGCTCCGCCAGGCCGATCCTGACTTCCGGCGTGGCGCCGTGCGGGAACAGCTCCCTCGGCGCTTCCCTGACGGTGCCGTTCTGAAAGAAATCGTCAAGGTCGTCGTCCGTCATCAGCGAGCGCCATTTTACGTCGCCCACGGCGGCTATCTCAAAATGCTTTTCAAGACCGTTGGACATCGTCAGCGCGTCCGTGGTGCCGCTCAGAAGCGC
>CAMJYF010000321.1 GCA_946409885.1 uncultured Clostridia bacterium
GAATTAAAAGCGGCATTTTCACGCTTTTGCGTGACAACCGCGGCATCAACCTTGATTGGCATGATAACGCCCTCCTGAGTACTGATTTTTCAAATCTATCAAAATGGGTCTGACGTCCGCAGCCAGATAGAGAGAACCGCAGACGACAAGCGCATCATAAGCGCTGATCTGTGAAAACGCGTAACGCACGCCTTCTTCCGGACGTCCCATTGCTTCACAGGGAACACCGGAGGCCGCCGCCAGCCGACAGAATTCGTCCGCCGGCATACTGCGCGGGTTGGACGGGGTGACCGCGATCACCCCCGCAAAGAACGGTAAAAGATTGTCCAGAGCTTTCCGGCAGTCTTTATCCGCCATCATTCCCATAACGGCAAGGATCTTTTTACCGGGAAGATATGTTTTCAGCGTATCCGCCAGCGCGGAAGTGGAACCGTCGTTGTGAGAACCATCCAGAATGACAAGCGGCGAACGGCTGATCACTTCGATCCGGGCGGGAATCCTGGCAAGGGATATCCCCCTCGCCAGGTCCGCGTCGGTAATATGATAACCGATTTGTTTAAGAATTTCAATAGCGGAAATTACCAAAGATGTATTTTCCAGCTGATGCGCTCCCGGAAACGGTATTGTAATTTCGATTTCACCGTGCTTTACCGTCGTTCCGCAGATATCGGAGCCTACCGGCCGCAGCGACGAGGGATCCGCGATAACGAGCCGTGAGGAGCGGGCGGAAGCCGCCGATCTGATCGTATCCAGAACCGGCTGCGGCTGCCGGGAGGAGGTGACGACGGGCCTTCCTTCTTTGATGATGCCGCACTTCTCAAAGGCGATCTGCTCCAGCGTATCACCGAGAATCCCGGTATGATCCAGCGAAACGGAGGTGATAATGCTGCAAAGAGGTTCTTTGATGATATTGGTGGCGTCAAACCTGCCGCCAAGGCCGGTTTCCAACACTACCACGTCGCAATGATGACCGGCGTAATACAGAAAAGCGGCAGCCGTCACAGCCTCAAACTCCGTCACGCAGATCCCCTCTTCCGAAAGGGATTCCACAGCGGCCCGTACGGTATCGGTAACGGCGATCAGATCTTCTTCGCCTATCATTTCACCGTCAAGGCGGATCCGTTCGCGGAATTCCAGCAAATAAGGCGAGGTATACAACCCTGTACGGTACCCGGCCTGGGTAAGGACCGAAGCGATCTCGGTACAGGTGCTTCCCTTGCCGTTGGTGCCGGCCACATGGACGCAGGGAAATTGCGTTTGCGGGTTGCCGAGCTTCCCGCACAGCGCCCGGATCGATTCCAACCCGGGGCGGATGCCGAACCGCTCCAGCGAATGATAATAGTTTACGGCGTCTTCCAATCCCATGTCAAATCCTGTCAGCAGAGAATAATGATTATCCCAGGTTTTTCAGACTTGCCCGGATCAGCTCCGCTTTTTCGGCCAGCTTGCGCTGATTGGCGCGCTGCTCCTCGATCACATCGGCGGGCGCCTTGGCAAGGAATCCCTGATTGGCCAGCTTATTGTTGATCTGCTGCAGCCGTTTTTCCACGTTCTCCAGTTCCTTGGCGAGACGTTTACGTTCGGCCTCCAAATCCACCAGCTCCGCCATGGGCAGATACAGTGTGGCGTTTTCTGTGACAATGCTCACGCAGCCGTCTGTGCGGAATGCTTCATCGCCGTCGCCGACTTCAAGGCCGGAGGCGGAGGCCAGCCGGACAAAATACGGTTCCGCATCAGCGAATACGGCTGTCTCCTTTGTCTCGATCATCAGATGCGCCTTGCGGGAGGGGGGAACGTTCATTTCGGCGCGGCGGTTGCGGATGGCCTTGATGGCGGTCATGATCTGCTCCATCGCAGCCTGCTCCGTCCGGTAATTGAGCTCATCGGAGTACACCGGCCAGGGCGAGACCATGATGGATTCGCCCTCATGGGGCAGCGTCTGCCAGATCTCCTCGGTGATGAACGGCATGAACGGGTGCAGCAGCTTCAGCGTGTTGCTCATGACGTATACCAGCACCGCTCTGGCGGTATTCTTCAGATTTTCGTCTTCCGAATTGAGACGGATCTTGCTAAGCTCGATATACCAGTCGCACAGCACGTCCCAGATAAAGTCGTACAGCTTCTGTACGGCAATGCCCAGCTCAAAGCGGTCAAGGTTTTCCGTGACCTCTTTGACAAGCGTATTATACTGCTGAAGGATCCATTTGTCCTCCAACGCGAGATCGGCGGGAATGTGGGGCGCGGGTTCCTCGTCGCCCAGGTTCATCAGCACGAAGCGGGCGGCGTTCCACAGCTTGTTGGCAAAGTTGCGGGAGGCCTCCACCTTTTCGTCGGAGAAGCGCATATCGTTGCCCGGGCTGTTGCCGGTAGCCAGCGTAAAGCGGAGGGCGTCGGCCCCGAACCGGTCGATGATCTCCAGCGGGTCGATACCGTTGCCCAGGGATTTGGACATCTTCCGGCCCAGCGCGTCACGGACAAGGCCATGGATCAGTACCGTATCAAAGGGCGCCTTGCCGGTATAGGCCAAACCGGAGAAGATCATCCGGCTGACCCAGAAACCGATGATATCATATCCGGTGACAAGGGTATTGGTGGGATAGTAATGCTTCAGGTCCTCGGTCTCTTCCGGCCAGCCGAGGGTCGAGAAGGGCCACAGGGCGGAGGAGAACCAGGTATCCAGCGTATCGGGATCCTGCTCGATCTTCGCGCTGCCGCAGGTGGGACAGACGGAAGGATCCTCTTTCAGGACGTGCATGGCGCCGCAATCCGCGCAGTACCAGGCGGGGATACGGTGGCCCCACCAGAGCTGGCGGGAAATGCACCAGTCGCGGGTGCCGCGCATCCAGTTCATATAGTTTTTGGTGAAGCGTTCGGGGACAAAGCGGATATCGCCCTTTTCCACCGCCTCCATGGCGGGGCCAGCCAGCGGTTCCATACGGACGAACCACTGCTTGGAGACCATGGGCTCGATGCTGGTGTGACAGCGGTAGCAGGTGCCCACGTCATGCTTGATGGGTTCGATACACTTGATATAGCCGCCGGCCTCCAGATCAGCCAGGATGGCTTTTCTAGCCTGCATGGTATCCATACCGGCGTATTTGCCGCAGTCCAGCACCTCCGGCTCATCCTGGGCGGCCTTGCCGCTGCGGAAAAGCTCGTCGGCCTCTTCCTTGTCTTTTTTGCCCGTCAGGAAACCGTCATAAGTAAAGGTACGCACGATGGGCAGATTGTGCCGCTTGCCCACCTCAAAGTCGTTGGGGTCGTGGGCGGGGGTGATCTTCACCACGCCGGTGCCCTTGGTCATGTCCGCGT
>CAMJYF010000322.1 GCA_946409885.1 uncultured Clostridia bacterium
CTACGCCAACGAGACCATCGGCGCCTTTTTCGGCGGGGGCGGCTACATCGACAACGTCTTTACGCCCAACCCCAACGAGCGGACCTCGCTGCTGGTCAGCGCCAAGTTCGTGGGCGACCTGATCGCCAAATTCCCGGGGCAGATTCTGTCCTTCCTTTACGACCTCATCAACAACGGCGTGATGAAGGGCTCCATGACCAACGTGTTCGTCACCACCAAAACCGTGGTATGGGTGGTGGCCATCGTGCCCACCATCTTCTGGTACATCAACAGCCGCGAGCGGGTGCCCCAGTCGGAAAAGCCGCCGCACCCGGTCAAGGGCGTGCTGTCGGTGTTCCGCAACCGACCCCTGCTGATCTCCACCCTCTGCGACCTGGTGGGCGGCATCGACGTGGGCGCGGACGAGGCCCTGTACCGCAACGACGTGCTGAAATTCAACACCATCGGCATGGTGGCGGGCATTCCCGGCATGCCGCTCTCCTACGCCAGCTACGCCTTTGTGCCCAAGTTCCGCGCGCGGTTCTCCACCAAGACCCTCTGGTTCTTCCAGAGCGGCTCCATCGTCATTTCCGAGGCGCTGTTCTTCTTCGTGGGGATGATCGGCGGCAAGGAAAACGGATGGTACCTGAAAAAGCTCCCCATGACCATCGCCTTCGGCGCGGGCAACATGCTGGAAATGGTCTTTTACGCCACCAAGGGCATCATCAAAGACGAGATCAACTACGAGGTGCTGGACTACTGCGAGTGGAAGAACGGCTTCCGGGTGGAGGCCACCATCGGCATGATGAAGGGCTATTTCAACAAGATCAAGGATATGCTGCTGCAGCTGATCAACTCCCGCCTGCTGCAGTCCTGGGCGGGGTACCAGATCGGAGAGGACGCCGTTCAGACCACCGAGACCAAGTGGCGCATCTTCCTGCTGGCCCACGGCCCGCACCTGATCTTCGACCTGCTGGGGCTGATCCCCATGATCTTTTACAACATCGATAAACCCATGCGAGAAAAAATGTACCTGGACCTGGAACGCACCCGCGCCGCGCAGGCGGCCCGCGCCACCGCCGGGGACGACGCCCAAAAGGCGCAGGAACCGTAACGCCATGAAAAGAACCCTTTCCCTTTTGCTGACCGCTGCCCTGCTGCTGACAGGGCTGTGCGGCTGCTCCCGCAAAAACTCCCTTATCTTTTATACGGCGGTGGCCGCCCCGGCGCAGGGCTTCGACCCCCAGGTGGCGGCAGACGAGACCGGCCGCATGATCGTGCGCAGCTGCTTTGAGGGCCTTGTCGTCGCAGATAAAGACGGCGGCATACAGCCCGGCGTGGCCGCCTCCTGGACGGTCAGCCCCGACGGACTTACCTACCTGTTCACCCTGCGGCCCGACGCGGTGTGGCACCTGACCACCAACGCTCAGGAGCAGCTGGCGGACCGGCTGCCGGCGGATTTCCGGCTGGCCGTCACCGCCGACGACTTTGTGTTCGCCCTGCGCCGGGCGGTGGACCCCGCCATGAACGCCCCGGACGCGTTCATGTACATGAACATCAAAAACGCGGAAGCCATCCGGCAGAACCGGGCGGCGGTGGAAACGCTGGGCGTACACGCCATTGACGCGCGCACCCTGCAGATCGACCTGACGCGGCCCCAGAGCAATTTTCTGTACGCGCTGGCCCAGCCCGCCGCCATGCCCTGCAACGAGACGTTTTTCAACGCCTGCATCGGCCGCTACGGCACCTATATCAAGTTCATCCTCTCCAACGGGCCCTACTACCTCTCCCGCTTTGACGAGAATTCCTACCGGCTGAACAAAAGCCCCGATTACAGGGGCGAGCAGTCCCCCAAGGCGGATTACCTGTGGTTTTATTATGTGGCGGACCGGAACAACCTGCTGAAGGATCTGGCGGACAGCGAATATTCCTGCGCGGTGCTCAGCGACGCCGAGTACCGGAAGCTGCGGGCAAAGCGGAGCTTTACCGTGGAGCGGGAAAACGACGTGCTGCGCTGTCTGCTGTTCAACCTCAACGACCCCTTGCTGGGCAACGCCGACCTGCGGCGGGCGCTGGCGGCGGCCACCGACACCGGGCTGATCGCGGAAAACGCGAAGCGGCAGGCCGTCTACGGGCTGGCCCCGGAACGGGCGGCGGACCCCAGGGTGACCGTCCACCCCCATCTGTTTGACCGCGACAAGGTGGCGCCCTCGCTGGAAAAAGCGCTGGAGGCGCTGGACAACGCCTCCATTGAGCTGACGATCCTGTGTGAGGAACAGCACGGGGAGCTGATGCGCAAGCTGCTGCAGGAATGGCAGCAGCTGCTGGGCGTTTCCGTGGCGGCTGCCGTCAAAACCGTGACCGCCCAGGAGCTGGAAAGCGCGGTGGCCTCCGGCGACTATCAGATCGCCTTCTGCCCCCTCCGCGCCCGCACCTTCGGCGCGTATGAGTACTTCGGCGCCTTTACCTCTTATTCCGGCGCCAACGCGGCGGGGTATTCCTCCCCCACCGTCAACCTGCTGGTGAACACCCTTTACAGCGGCGACGACGCCAAATTCGCCGCCTGCTACCGCTCGCTGGAAAATCTGCTGGCAAACGAGGCCTTTCTGCTGCCCGTGTGGGAGGAAAGCACCTGGTTCGTCTGCACCAAAGGCGTCAGCGGCATCGACTACCGCGGCGGGGACAAGATCTATTTCGGCAATGCGGCAAGATCATAAACAAGCACCCTTTTATCACGCAGGCAAAATGCGGAATGCGAAAGGCGAAATGCGGAATGATTCGTATGGGAAAGGTGCAATGAAGCAATGGTCAGAAATGCTATTAAAGAGAAGAGTAAAGCGTTTGCACTTCAGATTATTCGTTTACACCAGATTCTAATCAATGAAAAACACGAATTTGTTTTATCGAAGCAGATTTTGAGAAGCGGGACAAGCATCGGCGCCAATGTGCGGGAAGCGCAGCGTGGACAAAGCAAACCGGATTTTTATGCCAAAATGAACATTGCATTAAAAGAAGCCGATGAAACCGCCTACTGGCTTGAGTTATTATTTGAAAGCGATTTCATTGACAACCAAACATTTGAATCTGCTTACTCTAATTGCGAAGAAATTATCAAATTATTGACTTCAATCACAAAAACGCAATCAAAATAATTCGGAATTCCGCCTTCCGAATTCCGAATTCCGAATTCTACATTAAAAGGAGACTTTACCTATGTCTGTGATCCGTCCTTTCCGGGCCATTCGCCCGCAAAAAGAATACGCCGCACGGGTGGCGGCGCTGCCCTATGACGTGATGAATTCCGCCGAGGCGCGGGAAAAGG
>CAMJYF010000323.1 GCA_946409885.1 uncultured Clostridia bacterium
AGGCCATGCGTTATCGCAAGGGGCCAGGCGCGGCCGTGCATGGGGGCGTCCCTCCTCCCGGCCGGGGGGACCGTCATGTCCCCGGGCCCGTGTCAAAAAAAAGGAGAAGAAAATGGAACTACTGTATCAGATCGTCAGAACCGTGTTGGTATATCTTTCCGCGCTGTCGCTGGGGTTGGCCCCCATCACCGGCGGCGGGGATTTCGCGCCCTCCGCCCCGGCGGCGCCCGGCGACGAAAACACCTATCTGCAGATCGCCGCAAACGACGAGGGCTTGGATACCTTCCGCCCCGGCGCCGTCCACGGGGGCTATCACTACGGCCCGTCCATGATCCTGAACAAGGACGGCAGCATCGACCTGTGGAGCGCCGCCAACGGCCCCGGCGATATGGTGGACCTGGTCACCTACAGCCGCCTGTACAACGGCGGGCAGACCCGCTCCCGCGAGACCGTGGCGCTGAAGCCCACGCCGGGCTCACAGGATCAGAGATGGACCTGCGACCCGGGCGTCGTCAAATTCGGCGGCTACTACTATATCGGCTACACCTCCACCATGGATGAGCGCGGCACGGACAACAACGTCTACGTGGGCCGCAGCAAAGATCCCGCCGGTCCCTACGAAAAATGGTCCGGCGACGGCTGGGGCTTTTCGCCTGTGCCGCTGGTGGAGTACACCGGCAACCCCGACTGCTTCGGGGCGGGGGAGCCCTCCTTCGTGCTGATGGGCGATACGCTGTACGTCTATTACTCCTGGTGCGATGAGCGCGGCGCCTCCACGTGGGTAGCCACCGCTGACGCCACCGATGAGAACTGGCCCGCCACGCTGCAATTCCATGGCGAGTGCATCCCGCCCAAAAACGGGGGCGATTCCGCCGACGTGAAATATCTGGATGAATACGGCCGCTTTGTGGCGGTGTTCACGGAAAAGCGCTTTTCCGACGAAAGCTACGTGGCGGTGTGGGAATCCTTCGACGGCCTCACCTTCCGCCCCAGCGGCTTCGTCAAGGCCAACACCGCCAAAAAGCTGCACAACTGCGGCATTTCCGGCCGGGCGGACGGCCACATCGGCGCGGGGGACCCCGTGTATCTCTCCTACGCCTACGGCAGCGACTGGGGCAACTGGCCCACCCGGCTGCATCAGGTGACGCTCTCCCTGTCCGACGCGGCCCGGCTGGACGATACTGCGGTGGAAAACGTGGAAATGCCTGTTCTGCGCCGCCCCGTGCGCGCCGTGCCGGAGGTGATCACCATCAAGGCGGAAAAGCACCGGTATGAGATCACCAAAAGCCAGCAGGTGTGGACCATGGCCTTCGATTCCGACAGCTTCGTCTTCCCGCTGCTCACCGGCGTCACCTTCGACGGCTACGATCCCTCGGTGATCCGCATGGTCGGCTCCGTGATCGTCCCGGTAGGGGAGGGGACCACCCGGGTGTGGCTGCACTGGCACGGCCTTTCCGGCGATTTTGTCGTCACCGTTCCGCCGCAGGCGGCGTAAGCGCCGTTTTCGTAAAAACACTGTATGGAAAGGGGTTTTCTCATGAAAAAACTGTTTTGCGTTATGCTCTCTCTTTTGCTGGCCCTCTGCCCGCTTTCCCTCTGCGCCAACGCCGCGGAGGACGGCATGCGGGTCTTTGTCACCTCCGATACCCACTGGCACGACGTGGGCAGCGTGAATCCGGACGGCTTCTACCGTCCCCGGGCGGATATGGGGCAGATGACCTCCCTCACGCCCCTGCTCTTTGACCGTTTCCTGAAAGACGCCGCCGCCTCCGACGCGGATTACGTGTTCATCTCCGGCGACCTGACGGACGACGGCGGCGACGACGCGCTGGATTTCGCGGCCATCCTGGCGGATTTTGAGGACGCCACCGGCAAGCAGGTCTTTGTGGTGCCCGGCAATCACGATATCCATATGAGCCGCGACCCGGAGGACCACCTGCGCTTCCGCCGTGTGTTCGCCCGCTTCGGCTGGGACGAGGCGCTGGCCGTGCACGAGGCCTCCTCCTCCTACGTGGCGGACCTGAAGGACGGCTACCGGCTGCTGGCCATCAACTCCAACAAAGACAACGGCGGCGGCCTGATCACCGCTGACCTGCTGGCGTGGATGGAAGAGCAGGCCGCGCGGGCGAAGCAGGACGGCAAAAAGCTGATCGCCATGATGCACCACCACCTGATGGAGCATTTTACGCTGGAACAGCGTATCGACGGCTTTTATATCCTGGATAATTACAAAGAGGTATGCCGGAAGTTTGACGAGTGGAACGTCCGCGTCACCTTCACCGGCCACCTGCACTGGGGGGATGTCGCCGAGTATCAGGGCAAAAACACCATCTACGACGTGACCACCCATTCCCTTTCCACCTACCCGCTCACCTACCGGGACGTGACCTTCACCGATGATGAGATCGTCCTCCGGAGCCGCCAGATCGATTCGCTGGACGTGGCGAACATCGTACCCGGCTACAGCGACGAGCAGAAGGACATGATCGCCAACGACCCCGTGGCCTACGCCTACGGTTGCCAGACGGATTCGCTGGTTTCCGACTATATCGGCCGCTTTGTGGAGCCGGAGGCCCTCATCGACCTGCTGGGCTTTGCCCCGGATTCCAAGGGGGCCGAAGCCATCCGCCGCATCATGCCGGACGTGCTGATCCCCCTCTACGGCGAGGGCGAGACGGTGGAAGCCATGGCGAAGGCGCTGGGCTATGATCTGCCGGAAAGCGACTATGAGACCGTGGGCGACCTTATCGTCGCCTTCTGGGCCGCCATGGTGCGGGGTGACGAAAGCCTCGGCGGCAACAGCACCGAAGGAAGGCTCTTTCTGGACGCCGCCTACGCTCTGTTCGCCACCAAGGCCGCGCAGGAAAGCCCCGCCGTGCGGGCGCTGCTGAACGCCAGGATCATCTCTGTGCTGGGGCTGAAGGGGATCGACAATATCTTCACCCGCAAGGCCTTCGACCTGATCCTCACCGGTTTTACGGTGGATAAGGCCCCGGCGGACAACAACGTGACCCTGCCCGGCTACGGGACGAATACCGCCGGCTTCCTGTTCAAGCTGACCGCGTTCTTCCAAAAGCTGCTGGCCTTTTTCCGCACCCTGTTCACCTGCTGAAAATACAGCAAATCGTATACAATAATCGGGCGGCGAAACGGATCCCGTTTCGCCGCCCGGAGGCGTTTTTTTGTGTGGAAAAATAGGGATTTTGCGAGCAAACCCGATAGCGCGGCACCTCAGTGCCGCTATTGGCGCAAACAACTTTTGCGTAGCACGGCGTATCACGCCGTCAAAACGCTTG
>CAMJYF010000324.1 GCA_946409885.1 uncultured Clostridia bacterium
TCCTGCGGCACTTCCACGGTGCCGAACTGGCGCATGCGCTTTTTGCCTTCCTTCTGCTTTTCCAGCAGCTTCTTTTTCCGGGTGATGTCGCCGCCGTAGCACTTGGCCAGCACGTCCTTGCGCATGGCCTTGATGGTCTCGCGGGCGATGACCTTGCCGCCGATGGCGATCTGCACCGGGATCTCAAACATCTGGCGCGGAATGTTGTCCTTCAGCTTCTCCGCGATCTTGCGGGCGCGGGGATATGCCTTTTCACTGTGGATGATATAGGAGAGCGCGTCGATCAGGTCGCCGTTGAGCAGCACGTCCAGCTTGACCAGGTTGCTGCGCTCATAGCCGCACAGCTCATAGTCGAAGGAGGCGTAGCCACGGGTGCGGGATTTCAGCGCGTCGAAAAAGTCGTAGATGATCTCGTTCAGCGGCAGCTTGTAGTGGATATCCACCCGGTCGCTGGAGATGTACTGCTGGTCCTTCAGGGTGCCCCGGCGGTCCTGGCACAGGGCCATGATGACGCCGATGTATTCCGGCGGGGAGTAGATATGCGCGTCCGCCATGGGCTCCTCCACATAGTCGATGATGGCGGGGTCGGGATAGTTGGTGGGGTTGTCGATCTCCACCACCCGGCCGTCGGAGAGGTGGATCTTATACACAACGCTGGGCACGGTGGAGACCAGATCCAGGTCGTATTCCCGTTCCAGCCGCTCCTGAATGATTTCCAGATGCAGCAGGCCTAAGAAGCCGCAGCGGAAGCCGAAGCCCAGCGCCCCGGAGGTTTCCGGCTCAAAGGAGAGGGCCGCGTCGTTGAGCTGTAATTTTTCCAGCGCCTCTTTCAGCGCCTCATAGTCCGCGCCGTCCGCCGGGTACAGGCCGCAGAACACCATGGGGTTGACCTTTTTATAGCCGGGCAGGGGCTCGGCGGCCTCGTTGCCGATTTTGGTAACGGTATCGCCCACCCGGGCCTCGCTGACGGACTTGATGGAGGCGGTGATATAGCCCACCTCGCCCGCCTTCAGCACGCCGGTATTTTCCAGCGACATGGCCCGCATGTGGCCCACCTCCACCACGGTGAAGGTCGCGCCGGTGGCCATCATCTTCATGGTGTCGCCGGAACGCAGGGTGCCGTCCATCACCCGCACGTAGACGATAACGCCCTTGTAGTTGTCATAGACGGAATCGAACACCAGCGCTTTGAAGGGCGCGTCGTCGTCGCCCTCGGGGCAGGGGATATCCTGCACGATCTTTTCCAGCACCGCCTCCACGTTTTCGCCCGTTTTGGCGGAGATGCGGGGGGCCTCCTCGCAGTCCAGGCCGATGATCTCCTCCACGTCCGCGCACACCCGGTCGGGGTCGGCGGCGGGCAGGTCGATCTTGTTGATGACCGGCACCAGCTCCAGATCGTGCTCCAGCGCCAGGTAAGTATTGGCCAGCGTCTGGGCCTCCACCCCCTGGGTGGCGTCCACGATCAGGATGGCGCCGTCGCAGGCCGCCAGCGACCGGCTGACCTCGTAGTTGAAGTCCACGTGGCCGGGGGTGTCGATCAGGTTCAGCTCGTAGGTCTTGCCATCCTTCGCCTTGTAATCCAGCGTCACGGCCCGGGCCTTGATGGTGATGCCCCGCTCCTTTTCCAGCTCCATGTTGTCCAGCAGCTGCTGCTGCATGTCCCGCTTGGCGACGGAATCAGTCAACTCCAGCAGGCGGTCCGCCAGGGTGGATTTGCCGTGGTCGATATGGGCGATGATGGAAAAATTGCGGATGTGTTCTTTCTTCTGCCTCATATGGGTTCTCCTTACAGAGTGTCTTGATGGGATTTGAAGCCTTCCCCCAGCACCTCGGAGGAATCGGCGATGATGATGAAGGGCTTTTCGTCGTATTTCTCGATCAGCTTGCGGATCTGCGGCACCTCGTGGGTGCGCACCACGCACATGAGCATCTTTTTTTCCTCATGGGTATAGCCGCCCTCGGCGGGGATCAGGGAGACGCCCCGCTCCAGCACCCGTGTGATGTCGTTTGTCACCTCATCCGGGTGGGAGGTGATAATCAGCATCATTTTGGAGTGATCCCGCTCCTTGATGACGTAATCCAGCGCCACGCTGATGAGAAAGACGGTGACGATGGAGTACAGCAGGCTTTCAAAGCTTTTGTACATAATGGCGGTGAGCACCACCACCGTGGCGTCGCACATCAGTATCAGCTTGCCCACGGCAATGTGGGGGAATTTCAGCTTCAGCAGCCGCCCGGCGATATCAAAGCCGCCGGTGGTGGCCCCCGCCAGAAAAACGACGCCGAGGCCGATGCCGGCGATCACCCCGCCGAAGATGGCCCCCACTAAGGTGTCTTCACCCGTATATACCCAGCCGAACCGCTGGGCCAGATGAGCGATGAGGTCGATCTGCCCGGAGAGCAGCGCCGTGGCCGCGATGGTGCGGGCGATGAATTTCATGCCGAACACCCGCCATGCGGCAATGAACAGGGGGATGTTCATCACAAAGTTGAACGCGCCGATGGGGATGAACGGGAACAGGTGGTTGACGATGATGCCAAGGCCCGTCAGCCCGCCGGAGGAAATCTGCAGCGGCCGCACAAAGACCACCACGCTGACGGCGTATAACAGGGTGCCCAGCACCCACAGAAAGATATCCCACGCCATGCGCCCCGCGCCGCGCCATTTCGGATCATTGGAAAGTTTGCTCAAGGTTAAAATCTCCTGTGTTTTTGTATCACGGCGCCTTGCGCCGTTTTTTCACCGTAGCGCGGCACCTCAGTGCCGCTTTTTTCCAAAGTTACATTTCAGCAACCTGAAAAATCAGCTAAACCGTTTTTGTTCAGAAAAGACTTATTTCCCAGGCCACAAAACAGTTGTTTGAGTTATGAGCGGCACTGAGGTGCCGCGCCACCGGGTTGTTCCTGTTTTTTTTGTAGCAAGCTGCCTCAGCAGCGTCTCAACGCGGTTCCTTTTTTCAGTCGGAAGTCATCAGTCGAAAGTCCCGCAGCACGGCGCCTTGCGCCGTTTTTCAATGTAGCGCGGCACCTCAGTGCCGCTATTTTCCAAAGTTGCATTTCAGCACCTGAAAAATGAGCTAAACCGTTCTTTTTCAGGAAAACTTATTTCCCAGTCTGCAAAACGGTTGCTTGTGTTACGAGCGGCACTGAGGTGCCGCGCTACCGGGTTGCTTCTGTTTTTCAGCCGGTTCATCACATTTGTCATATCGGATCCTTCGGTTCCGCTTCTCGTCCGTTTATCCTGATACATGCGTTCCGATGCCGCCTTCGGCGGGGCGGATCACTGAT
>CAMJYF010000325.1 GCA_946409885.1 uncultured Clostridia bacterium
AACGGCGTGTGGACGGATCTCAAAGAATACACGTACCGGGATCAGTTCAACAGCGCCAACGCCAAGGTGTTCTCCGTTTCCGTAGCCGTGCCAAAAGGATACACCTACCGCGCGGTCTGCGAGCACTACGCCGAAGCGCCTTATTTGCAGTTGTTTACCCAGTCGGCGTCTTATTACAATACAACGAACGCCGTGATTCTGTAAATCCGCTCACGGCAGTGCGTGGCCGTGATGGGATAAAGCATTACACACATGAAAAAAGGAGGATTTCTGATGTATCATCCATCCAGATATCGCATGTTGACAAGTATTGTTCTGTCGGTTGTTATTCTGCTGCTTTCCGTTTTACCTGTTGCCGCGGCGGGGACCGCTGACAATGAAAAAATATCTTTGGACCTGAGGGAACAGCTTTACACGCTTCCGGAGGATACCGTCGTCAAAATCGGCGTGATCTTTGTCGATTCTCCCACCCTTGAAGCAGACACGGCGGAACGGCTCGCGTCGATTCGTGAAGATTATCGGGAGGGCAGGCTTACCTCCTCGCAGATTTTCGGCGATGAGGATTTCGACAGTGTCGATTTGGATATCGCGCTGCGCCGCAGGGCATACGCAGAGATATACACGGCATACAACGGGCGGTGCGTCGAACAGTTGGAGGGGCTGTTCGAGCGCGTGGAGTACGTCGGTATGTATGGTCCCTACGCTGATCTCACCGCCAAAGCGGCCAACGTGCCGCCCATCGCGGCGCTTGCCTGCGTCAGTTCCGTCTTCACGGAGGAAAGCTGCTACGCGGATAATGAGACGGGTTGGGCGCTGCCGCTCTTTCAGGAAGACCCCGCCCGGTTCGCTGATACGAACGCGGAAGGATATCCGCCGGATCTTTGCCCGGACGGCACCCGTAATGAAGGATGGCTCAACGGCGATATCGACCGGGACGGCCGGGTCACCGCCTCCGACGCGCGGCTGGCCCTTCGCGCCAGCGTGAGCCTGTGGACGCCGTTCATCTGTGAACAGTTCTGGGCGGCGGATTGCAACGACGATATGCAAATCACCGCGGAGGACGCCAGAAGCATTCTCCGGGCCGCCGTCGGGCTGGCGTCCCTGTAAGGCCCGTCCCGGCTCGTTACGAGGACCGCTCACGACCGGCTGCCTTTTATGACGGCCGGATGAGAATTTCCCTTACGCCCTGCTTTCCACGGCAGGGCGTTTTGCGACGGGCGCGGGTCTCCGCCGGTGATTCCCGCATGCTTCTGTTGCATTGCGCCGCTGTTCCGCGCCCCCCGCGCCTGCCACGCGGCGCATTTTTTCTTGCAACCGCTGTGGTTCTGTGCTATCATGGAAAAAACAAAGGGAAAGGCTGTGGTTGGCAATGATCGGTTATCAGATTTCGTTTCCCGCCCCCGGGGCGGCGCGGTATGAGGGAAAGGCGGAGGAGGCGGTCCACTTTACGCTGCGCCACCAGCTGCTGGACGCGGCCCTGTGGCGGCGCTTTGTTGACGTGTTCAAAGAGGACAGCGACAGCGCCGACAACGGCTGGCGCTGCGAGTTCTGGGGCAAGACCATGCGGGGCGGCTGCCTCACCTATCAATATACCGGCGACGAGGCCCTGTACCGGACGCTGCTGGCCGCCGTGGAGGGGCTGCTGGCGGCGCGGCGGCCCAACGGGGCCTTTTCCACCTATCCGCAGGACGACTGCTGGCGGGGCTGGGATATCTGGGGCCGCAAGTACGTGCTGACCGGCCTGCTGCATTTCTATGACGTCTGCCGGGACGAAACGCTGAAGCCCCGCCTGCTGGCCGCCATGACCGCCCACGCGGAGCGCCTGTTCGACGAGGTGGGCGAGGGGAAGATCAACATCACGGAGACCAGCGATTTCTGGGGCGGCGTCAACTCCTGCAGCGTGCTGGAGCCCGTTGTGGGGCTGTACCGGCTCACCGGGGACGAGCGCTGCATGGCCTTCGCCCGGTACATCCTCTCCACCGGCGGCTGTCAGGACGGCAACCTGATCGCGCTGGCGGCGGAGGACAAAATCCCTCCCTGCGAATACCCGGAGGTGAAGGCCTACGAGACGATCTCCTTTTTTGAGGGGCTGCTGGCCATGTTTGAAGTCACAGGCGACCGGTTTTATCTGGACACGGTGGAAAAGTTCGCCGCCGCGGTGGCGGCCACCGATATCACCGCCATCGGCTGCGCGGGCTGTACCCACGAGCTGTTCGACCGGTCCGCCGAAAAACAGACGGATTTTTCCGACGGCATCATGCAGGAGACCTGCGTCACCGTCACCTGGATGCGCTTCTGCGCCAGGCTGTTCGCCCTGACGGGCAAAGAAAAGTATTACGCCCTGGTGGAGCGCTCCGCGTACAACGCCCTGTACGGCGCCGTCAACGACCACATGCTGAAACAGTGGGACGTCGGTGGGAATACGTTGCTGGACGCCCTGCCCTTTGACAGCTATTCGCCGCTGGTCAATCAGAAGCGGGGCCGGGGTGTGGGCGGCTTGAAGTTCTTCCGGCAGGGGGGCTTTTACGGCTGCTGCGCCTGCATCGCCAGCGCCGGTACCGCGCTGCTGCCCCTTACCGCGGTAACGCAAAGCCCGCGGGGGGTGTGGGTCAACACGTACCTGCGCGGCGGCGCGCGGCTGGCAACGCCCGCCGGGCAAACGCTGATCCTTGCCTGCGATACCACCTACCCGGCGGCCATGGACGCGCGTATCACCGTGTCCCCCGCCGCGCCGGAGCGCTTCACCCTGCGCCTGCGGGTGCCGTCGTTTGTCAAGGACCCCGTGGTCCGCGTCAATGGCGAGGTAACGCCGGTGGAGCTCGCCGACAATTACCTGTCGCTGACCCGCGAATGGCGCGGCGACGAGGTGACGCTGACAGGGGAGCTCCTGCCGGAAACGGAGGAGCGGAACGGCAAAATCGCCTTCCGCTACGGTGTTCTCACGTTGGCCCGGGACGAACAGAAGGAGCCGGGAGCCGACCTGTCCGCGCCGCTGGCCCTCTCCGGCGAACCGGCCCGGAGAGCGGCCCCGGAAGCGGGGGAGACCGTGCGCTTTCTGCTGCCCCTGCAGGGCGGCGGCTTTGCCGTGCTGACGGATTACGCCTCCTGCGGCAAACGGTGGGATAAACCCCACGCCGCCGTTTCCGTGTGGCATAATAGATAAGCAGCAAGATGCTCCGCTTGCCCGGTTCAGCAAAGGGGGATTTGGCGAGATGTTGGGACGGCGCGCCGCAGGCGTATAATGGTAGCGCGGCTGCCCACAGCCGCCCGCAACGCGATTCCGATT
>CAMJYF010000326.1 GCA_946409885.1 uncultured Clostridia bacterium
TTTCCTTTTATTTCCTGTCAATTGAAGATAACGTATTGAAATATGCGACTGGATAAGGTAAAATACAGTGGAAAAACGGAAGACGGTTCCCGCGCCGGGGTGTAAGTTTTTTTACGGCCGAATCACACAGGTACGGCGCGCCCGGGGACGGATCCCGTCCTTCCTTTTGCGCATGGGAGGTCTGTTTATGAAAAGGTTTCTGAAAAAATCCGCGTCTCTTTGGTTGGCCGCGCTGTTTCTTTTGTCGGCAGCCATTCCCGCGCTGGCGGTGATCGAGGGCGACGCCGACGGCGACGGCGCACTGACGCCGGCAGACGCGCGGCTGGTGCTGCGCTGCGCCATCGGCCTGGAGGCCATTGCCCCGGAGCGACTTTCTTACTGCGATCTGGACGCGGACGGATCGATCACGCCCGCGGACGCCCGGCTCGCGCTGCGCCACGCCATCGGCCTGTTTACCGAAAACAATAACCCGGCCCCTCCAACGCAGCAGCCACCCGCAAAGAACACCAAAACGGAATACATGCAGGCGCTGGCCGACATGATGAGCACCGATGAGATCGCGGACAACTTCGGAATCTTTACCGAAAGAGTCGGCCCCCGCTGGTACACCTCCGAGGGGATGGACCGGGGCAGAGGGTGGATCCGCGGGATCCTGTACTATTACGGCTTTGATGAATCCGAGATCACGCAGGATTGGTTTGTCTGCAAGGAGCAGGATGCCTGCAACGTCTACACCAAAATCACCACCGCCGTGCCGGATCCGGATATCCTTTTGTTTGTGGCGCACTACGATTCCCATCACACCGGGGCCGGGGCGGTGGATAACGCCTCCGGGGTGTGCACGGTGCTGGAGATCGCGCGGATCTTAAAGGACCTGAACAAAAACAAAAAAGTGGATTTCGGCGTTGAGATCCGTTTTCTGTTTACCTCCTGCGAGGAGCAGGGATACTACGGCGCCTACCGGTACGTAAACGGCTTTTCATCCCTGTCGCTGGACCGGCACGTAGCGGTGTTCAACGTGGATATGTCCGCCCACTTCAAAAGCGGCGTCAACCACTATCTGTGCGTCAGCACCCGTTCCTCTTACGGATCCGACGCGCGGCCGAACATGGCCAGCCTTGCGGTCGACGCGGCAAAACAGCTGGTGGGCAGCTGCGGGGAATACGCCTACCGCTCCCCCGTGGCGGCGGGATGGCACGACCTGATTCCCTTTGAAAAGAACGGTGTGCCGGGCATTACGCTTTCCTGGCGGGAGATCAATTACGACAACAGCCACGGCAGCCAGGACGGGCTGGCCGCCCCCGCGGAGATACATTCTGACCGGGACGTGGCGGAAAATGTGGACATGGATTCCCTTTACCGCACCACCCGGCTGGCCGTGGCCGCCGCCGGGGCGCTGGTATACGATTACCTGCCCTGAGCGCTTTCGGCCCCTGTTTCAGAAGCGTTTCCGTTTTTCTTCCGGACCGCGCAGATCCCTGAACGCCTTTTTGTTCAGGGATCTTTTTTAGCTCTTCCGTATTATCTGTCAAAGAGTTCCCTTCAGCGGAAAAGCCGCGTCTGTTATCAGTCACTGCGCCCTATTCCCTGCCGTCTGAAACCCCGTAAAAATGCACCACGTTCATATCCTCCGCCATATCCAGGCCGTGGGAGCCACGGCGGCCGTCGATGAGGTGGCAGCCGTGGTCGGGGCAGAAGCCGTAGAAGACGCGCTGCCCGCCGCAGGACCGTCTGATTTCGTCCACAAGGCGGCGATAAAACGCCACGTTGGCCTCCAGCGCCCGCAGGGCGTAACCGCTTTCCGGTCCTTTGGCGTGCATGCGGCTGTCGTAGTTGCCGTTGTAGACGACGATGAGGTCGTAGGCGTTCTTTTTGAGGAGGGACAGCGCCTTGACGTTGACCGCGGCAACGGTGGGATAGATGAAGTAATCCATCCGCCGTTGCAGAAAGATTTTAGAGATACTGTCCCCCGCCGTGGAGACGATGGCGCAGCGTTTGCCCGCCCGCAGGAGGGCGTCGAACAGCGTCTCCTGCGTCAGCACCGGCTTGGTGTAGGACTGAATGCCGTGGATGGCGGGCTGCACCCCCGTGTACATGGAGGCGAAGCACACCGGCGTAACGCTGGGCATGACGGAGGTGAGCCGCAGCGTGAGGTCGCTGCGTTCCTTCGCTTTGGCGAATTTTGCCGGGTATTTTTCATACAGCCACCAGGCCACCGCGTCCGGGTTGTAGATGACGGCCCGGTCGATTGTGCCGCCGGTTTTTGCGCCGGCGAGGGTAAGAAGCGCCTGGTGGGGGGCGTCGGTACCGTATTCATAGGGCGCGCCCATCAAAGCCGCCACGGTGGGGCCGACGGAGGTGATACAGCGCTGAAGAGGTTCATCCATCGTGTTTCCTCAAAGAAAAACAATATAATTAGCAATGTGCAATTAGCAATTAGCAATGATGGAAGGGCTTCGCCCTTACCCATTTTAAAATGCCGGCCGCAGGCCCCGACATTGCACATTTCACATTGCTAATTGCTAATTGAAATTTAGTTTTCCGCCATGGTCTTTTGCAGGAACTTTACCGCCAGGGCGATATCGGCGGCGGGGTCGTCGCCCACTTCTCGCTCGATGGTCAAAAAGCCCCTGTAGCCGATCTCTTCCAGCGCCTTCAGATACGCCGGGAAGGGCACGGAGCCGGTCCCCAGCGGTACCTCCTCAAAGGCGGCGTCGGTGACCAGGGCGGAATCGTCCGGGCGGAGGCCGTAGATGATCTCCGGGTCCTTGTCCAGCAGCTTCACGCCGTCCTTGGCGTGGGTGTGGACGATGTATTTTTGCAGGTTGTGCACCGCCTGCACCGGGTCGTCCCCGGTGACCATGACGAGATTGGCCGGGTCGAGGTTGACCCCCACGCCGGTGGACCCCAGCGAATCGAGGAAGCCTTTCAGCACCGCGGAGGTCTCCGGGCCGGTTTCCACCGCGAAATGCGCGTCGATGGAATCGGCGTAGTCCGCCAGCTCCTTGCAGGCGTCGTGCATGATGGCGTAGCGCGGATGATTCGGGTCCTCCGGCACCACGCCGATGTGGGTGGTGACCACGTTGGTTTCCAGGTCCTTGGCCAGGTCCAGAATGCGCTTGGATTTTTCGATCAGGGCCGGGTTGCGGTCCGGGTTATAAAAGCCGCAGCCCAGGTCGCCGCAAAGGGCGGAGATGACCAGGCCGTTGGATTTGACCAGATCGAGAAATGCCCGGCGTTTGGCCTTGTCCATGTTCTCCGGGGCCATATCGCCCCGGGTGGA